>CAWWCX010000017.1:0-23273 GCA_963935445.1 uncultured Roseibacillus sp. | reverse complement strand
AGATCTAGTACGGTCTCGTGGGCTCGGAGATGTGTATAAGAGACAGTGGTACACGGGGTGGGTGACGGGCTCCACAAGCGGGCGGATGTGGAGGCGGTGGCTGCGAGGGTGAAGACGGTCTTTGAGGCAGCTGGCGTTCCGGATAACATGGCCCTCAAGTGGGGGCCGGGAGGGCACCGCTTCTATCCGGATTTGATGTGGCCGTTCGTAGATGCGGCCCTCGCGGGGCAACAATGAGCGGGCCCGGCGAATGATCCTGTTTTATTTCAAGAGAGGAGCGAGTCCTCCCTCCATGGCATGGACGACCCTGGCTTCCTCGGCCGTGAGGGCGCGGTTGAAACAGGCGAATTCGTCCATGAGCCCGACATAGTTCAGGCCGAGAAGGAGGCGGGCTGTCTCGTTCTCTTTCCACGAAAACTTCTGGTTCCAGCCGGTGAGGGTTCCGTTCAGTTTGCCGTCCAGATAGAGCTTGGCCACCGCGTCCTTCCGGCCGGAATTGAATTTCTCCCAGGTGAACAGGACGTGGACCCACTTGTCCGGGGCGAATCCGGGATTCCGTGCGGTGAGCAGAGGGCGTTGTGACTCGGGGACTTCCCCGCCCCGGGGGTTCCACACGGCCTTGTCGGCGAAGCAGCCGAGGCGGAAGTCGCGGGGTTTGCCCTCCTTGTTGAAGTCCACGAAGAAGGATGCGTCGTTCCAGGCACGGGTGGTAAACTGGATCGGGTCACAGTAGCCCTTGGCGAGTCCGTCTACCGGGTCACACTTGAGCCAGAAACAGGAGGTGCCACTCCAGTTCTTCTCGTCGTAGCTGAGGTTCCTGTCGGCAGCGTAATAGATCCAGGGTGCGTCTCCCGCCTTGAACCCGATGGCACTTCCGAATTTGCCGACACCCTCGGCGAGGCCACTCTTTTCCGCGGTGTGCAAACCGGGCTTGGAGAGCTTTTTCCCACGGTCAACCCAGGTATGGAGCCGGGGGTCACCCTTGGCGAAGTCGGCATCGATGCCCCGGTCAAAGGAGGCGAAAATGGTGAGAGAGGACTTGAGGGCCGCATGATCAGCGTGGGTCACGCCGAGGAGGGCGAAGGGAAAAAGAAGGAGAATGCGCATGAGGCCGGTGTTGGGTAGTCAGCGGACGAACAGCCGGGTCCGGGTGGCGGGGGTTATCATTGACGGACAATCGTGATGGGCGTGCCCTTGTTGATCCACTCGTAGAAGAAGCGGGCCGGGTTGCCATTGGTGAGATAAGGCACGCGTATGCACCCGTGGGAGGCGGGATACTTCGGGACATCCTTGAAGCCGTGGATGAAGATATGCCCGGTGACCTGAACGCTATAGGGCATGTAGGCGTTGTTATAGCGACTCGAATAGTGCTTTCGGGCCTTGTAGGGACCGGCGGTGAAACTGCCGCTGGGTGTTCGCCCGCGCTTCCCGGAGCTGATATTGGTATCGAGAACGAGACGGTCTCCCTCCCAGGCACGCATCCGCTGCTCCTTGAGGTTGATTTCCGCACGCTTCTTGGCAAGGACGACCTGAAAGTGGCGGCCGGAGGCAGACACCTTGTAGCCGGAGCCGTCTTCGCGGGCTGTCACGGTAGCCCCGGCCTTGCCGAGGTCAGCGAGGCTGATGAGCTTGGAGCCATCCGGAAACTTGCGCATGTTTTTCGTGTAGAGGGTCCTGCCATTGACGGAGATTTCACCCCGTTTGTCGTTCACCCGCGGAGACCAGCCCAGTTGCTGGCTGGCCTCGGTCAGGGGCAGGAAGGTGCGCTTGGAGTCGAGGGCGAAGGTCACTGCCTCAAAGGTGGCTGAGCCAAGGCTGGCGAGTGGCGTCGTGAGCAGGATGAACTGCAGAAGAAGAGGAGCGGATTTCATGAACAACTTGCAGAGTGACGCGGCAGGCAGGCTCGGGGGCGGGAGGTGCGGAGACAAGCTCAATTCGTCCGGTTACCTCAAGTAGGCAGGGCGCAGGGGCCTCGACGGGTCATGGCCCGGCATGATCAGTTCGAAGAGCTGAACCAATTCGATTGCGACTCCTTCGTTCCCTGCGTGCCCGGGCTATTTGACCGGGATCTCCAGCTCCACGGCGTTGTAATCCGGTCCCGAGACGGTAATCGTGATGGTGCTGTCCTTCACCACGTGTAGCGGAAAGGTGACGTTACCGGACTCATCGGAGACTTGAACCGCGTAGAGGCCGAAGCTGTCCACGAGAGAGACGATTGAGTGTGGGGCATCCGATTCGATCACGAGGCTCAGATTCCCGGCCGGTAATTCCCTGGGGGCGGCGACCTTGGGCGTCCGGGGAGCCGCGCCCCGCAGGCTCAGGGTGGGATCACCAAGCAGATTCAGTTCACAGGCACAGAGGTGGAGGTTGGGGGACTGCCGGGCCTCTTCGGCGAGGTCGGCCTTTACCAGCATGATCGCTGCTCCGGTGCTGACCTTGGTGCCCAGCCCGTTCTCCCAGAACCTGGTCATCGTCCGGGTCGTTCCATCCATCTTGCCCTCCTTTGTCATGAGCTGGAGATCACGCTGGGGATCGGCGAAGTGTGGCTTGCCTTCCCTCACGGGAGCGACCACTGCGATGGCCCCTGCCTTGGGCTGTCGAATGATCGCCTCGGCGATAGAGGGGTCCTTCCCGCGATCGAATTCTCCGGTAAAACAGGAAACCGTGGTGATGATCGGATAAGCATTCTCGTTCCTGAGCTCGGCAATGTGCCTTGCGGTGAGCTTCTCTTCCTTATCGAGGACCCAGCAGGAGTGCAGGCCATGGCCGTGCATGTGGATCTTCCCACTCTCCCCGCGGTTGAGGAGTTTCTTCCAGTTATCAGGACTGAGTGCTTCGGAAGCTCCCGGCCCGGAGTAGAAGCGGCGGGCGGTGCCGCCCGGGAAGGCCTTGGAAACATGGGTATCCCAGCTCGTGCGCAGTTTTGGAAAGGCAGCCGGGACAGTGCAGGTGTAGGTCATCGAGGTGGCGAAGCCTGATTCCGGATACTTCGATTCGTAGGCGATGACCTTGTCGGTATAGGCCTTGACGTCAGCGGGAGTGCGTACCGGGATGCGCCCCAGCCCGACGTCTCCATCGGGATAGTCGATCGCATCCCGGTCGTCCTCCCATTCGCCGTAGATGCCGTCGTTGTCGCCATCCCAGTCCTTCTTGCTCAGGTAGTAGATGTCCGTGGGGATGTGGTCATAATCACCGAAAGTGGTGCGGTGAACAGTATCGCGATCGGGAACCACACCCTTTCCTCCGGGTTCGCTGTCGCCGCCGAGAATGATCCAGCGCGTTCCGAGATGATCGGTATGATTGCGCACGCAACGCCTGATCTTTTCCTGCAGGTCCTTGGCTTCGTAGCGGTCGGCAATCTGCTTCGTGCTCAGGATGCGAATCGGTTTGCCGAGTTTCTTTTTCCAGGCAGCGAAGGGTTTCCAGGCCTCCACCAGTTCGGGAGAGGTGATAAGCAGGACGGTGGCGGGAGAGGGCGCGGTGAGCCCGGCCATGAATTCATGCTCGGGGTGAGTCCGGCCTGCTCCGGTAGCGGCAAGGATGAGGAAAGAGGTGAGCAGGGCGCTGCGCGTCATGGTCTCAGGTTCGCAACAGGAAAGCGTGCTGGCGAGCGATTCCTGTGCCCAATCTTGCCTGCCGGCGGGTGGAGGCTCATGCTCGGCTCGTGCTTAGCGTCGAGGAACAGATCGAGCTCGAGATCAGGGCGAGGGATGAGCTTGAGAAGCTTCGGAAGGAAGCGAATACGGAGGAAGTAGATCCCCAGGCGGTTGCCGTGGATGTGGCGATCGGCCGGCTCTCGCGCCTTGATTCCATGCAGATGGAAGAGGTTCGGAAGGATGCAGTCCGGCGCAGGAATCAGAGAATCCATGAGCTGCAGGAAGCCCTGCGCAAGATGGACGAAGGCAGCTATGGACTTTGTGAGGGGTGCGGTGGGTGGATCGCCTTCGCTCGCCTGGAGCAGCGGCCTGAGGCTGTCCTGTGTGGGGAGTGTGCCCGTTAGGGCCCCGGGCTGCTTATAGCCGGGAAGCACCTTTGGCCTGACGGACCCGCGAGTCTTCGCGTTTGAGCCACGGTTCGATCAGGAAGGGTCCGAAGGGAACAAGGGCGGCAACGAAGATTTTCCCGCAGGTCCAGTGGCTCCAGCCGGCCGGTCTACGGGCGAGTTGGATCAGCAGGCAAAGAAGGATGAAGAGCGCGCCATGAATGGTGCCGGGAAGATGAATGGCATCGTCGTTGCCCTGGATTCGCTTGAGAAAGATGGAGCAGTAGAGAAGCACGAGAAAGGAAGTTCCCTCCAGCAGTCCCACGAAGCGTAACCTTCCGATTGCAGTCTTGAGCATGAGGCGCCGGGTGAGGGCTATTTGGAAACAGGAAGTCCCGCTTTCTGCCAGTCCAGCATTCCACCGTCGAGGTGGTAGATGCGCTTGAAGCCGAGTTTCTTCCAGATGGCGAGCGACTGAGAACTGCGTCCGCCACTGCGGCAGTGAACCAGGTAGGGCCGATCGCGTTTCAGCTTGGCAATCTTCCCGGAAAAGTCATCCCCGAGAAAGTCGATCAGCTGAGCTCCCTTGAGGTGTCCTTCCCTGAATTCACCGGGGGTCCGGATGTCGATGATGACGGGGCGCGTCCTGGCTTCCTTGGAGGAGAGGAGAAGGGCGGCTTTTTTTGCGTCGACGTGGACGACGGGTCCGGGCTTGGAGGGTGCCTGTCCGGAGCTGGGCAGCGAGATTGCAAGGCAGAGAAGAAGGAGGGGGGAGAGCACCCGTTGCATGCTGCGAAAAATACCGGTCCGCTGGTGGGATGCAAGCGCTCCGGTCAGGTCTCCACCGTGCAGTCCGCCGCCGACTGCGTCGGCTAGCGTGGGTCCCGGCCGACAGTGAACCGCGGCGGGGATGCCGCCCAGACGGCTTCGACGGCACCGCCGGTCAGCAGTTCGACCTCGGGGCATCGAATGCAGCGCGTGCTCACTACCGGACGCCCGGAGGCGTGATCGACGCCGCCGTCCCATCCAGTCCGGCCGCCGCACCGCTGGCACCGGCACTCGAAGAGAAAGTCGAGCGTCTGAGGAGGGGCGGGCGAGCGATCGGCGGAGACCTCGGCCTGCAGCTCGACCCACCCGTTGCAGGCGTGTCCGAGCTCGACGGCGTGCACGGTCCAGACGACCCCGTCGAGCGTCAGTTGGCTGCCCGGGCCGAGGCGGTGCTTCTCGTCCGTTCCGAAGGGATACAGCGCCATGGTTGGGCCGCGCACCGTACGTCCGTCGGGCAGCCGGTAGTCGGCATCGAGGGCGTTTGCGGCGCCGACCTGCGTGCTACCGAGGTCGCCGACAGTCGTCTCCTCAATGCGCTCCGTCACCACCCGCGTGTAGAGGGCCTGCTGGCGCTCGTAGGGCGGGGCTCCAACCGACTGTGCCAGAGCTTGCAGGCACCATGACAGTTCCTGCCTGTCTGTAGTGCATGAGCTCCCGAGGAGGCTCACGTCGACACGTTCCCCGACCACGTCGAAGTCGATCTCCCGGATCGTGAGGCCTCGGTTGTCACGTAGACAGGTAAGCAGTTCGCCTAGCTGGTTGGTGCAGATCATCCCGGCACGAACTCCGGTCACTACCAGGTCCCACGCCGGACGAATCACGTCCGGCGGTTCCAGCTTCTCAGCAGCTTGGAGAAGATCTGGGAGAGGCTCTTTCAGGATTTTGGCACGGTTCAGGCTCAGGCGCCCGGGTGCGAGTCGCCAGCATACAGGCTACGGCTCGTTTTAAGAAATCGCTTTTTTGACCCCGGCTCTTCCGGGCGCCTTCCAGAAGGCTGAGTGCAAGGCTGAGAAGGCCAGCTTGGAGGAGAGGCTGAGCCCTGTCACAACCTTCTGCCCCTCCGCTGGGAGGAAGCGTTCCGGCCCGGCTTAGCCCGGTGCCCGCCAGATCAGGCGCAGGGCATCAAGCCGAAGGCGGGCTTGTCCAAGGACCGTGCCCAATTCTTCCCGGTGCTGGGTGAGGGCTTCGATCTCGGACGGCAGGATGTGGCTGTTGCGCTGGGCGAGATCCTGCAAACGGTCTATTTCGGCGGTCAGGGAGTCCCGGGCGGTCTTCACTGCGTGCTCCATCTTTGGCTCCGCCTGCCTGGCTGCGAGACCTTCCGCAGTGTTCAACATGCCAGGAAGGATTTCTTTTCGGAAGACCTTCTGGGACACCAGTTTACGTGGGCTGCCGGGTTCGATATTGGCAGTGCGAAGTCCATCGTCGTCGCTGTGGTCCACACCCTTGTGGTCTACGACAACGCGGTAGGGAGTGGGCGGCAGGAAGCGGTCGGCGTGCAGGCGGGCAGGAGCGAGGCACTCGAGGACGTAGTGGCACTCGAGAAGCATCGTCTTGCCCCGGGCCGTCTTCCAGTGGCCGAAACTGCTATTGCCCTGCTCCCGGCTGAGGAGAACCCCGATTGCGTCACGGAAGAGAGGATGGTCCGGGGTCATGAAGGCGATGTCTTCCCGGGCCAAGGCGCACTCACGATCGAAGGAGGCGGAGAGCCCATCCTCCGGGAACTCGGCAAAAGCCTCGCTGAGGCGCTCGCCGGGGCGGAAGACATAGCTGCGCAGGGAGAGGTCTTCGATGGTAAGCCCCAGATGGTCGAAGAGCCGGATGACGAATTGTTCGAACAGGGGATCGTGGTCGGCTGCGGAGATTTCCGCAATGAGGTCTGCGGTTTTTTCGGCCGGGGGGGCCCCCAGCTCGAGGAGGCGGTCGTGGCCGCAGGCAAGTTCTCGAGCCACTTTAGCGCGCATGGTCCTGGTGCGTTCCAAAAATTGCTCGAAGCGGGTTTCATCGGGGTCGGCCTGGAGAGTTCTGAGTTCCGCGCCGAGCGCGGACGAGAGGGTGGCCGCTCCCTTGAGTGACTGCTCGAAGGCATCGAGGCCTTCGGCGAACCAGCGGGCGAGGAGTTCCTCCGGGCTTCCGGAGAGGACCGGGACATGGATGTGGATGGTTTCGGTCTGTCCGATTCGGTCGAGTCGGCCGATGCGTTGTTCGAGCAGCTCAGGGCTCTCTGGAAGGTCAAAGAGGATGAGATGGTGGGCAAACTGGAAATTGCGACCCTCGGATCCGATTTCGGAGCAGATCAGGATACGTGCGCCCTCGGGTTCGGCAAACCAGGCCGCATTGCGGTCGCGCTGGAGCAAGGTGAGTCCCTCATGAAAGAGGGCGGCCTCGATTTCGAGATGGCTGAGCAGGAGAGTCCGGATCGTCTCGGCCATCTCGACCGAGTGACAGATAAGGACGACCTTGCGCTCGGGATCATCCTGGAGAAACCCGGCAAGCCATTCGACCCGTGCTGCGATGGAGTCGTTCTCGCCGGAGCGGTCGGTGAGGGTGACGAGATGCAGCTTGCGTTCGGGAAAGCCTGTCAGGCGATCGCGGGTATTGCGGAACATGACCCTGCCAGTGCCGAAGGAATCGATGAGATCCTCAACCAGTGCTGTCCTCGCTGAGTCGTCACCGGACAGGAGGGCCTTGGCTGCCCGTTCGGCCCGGGGAGATCTTCCCGCAACGAGGGCGAGGTCCTCGGGGGAGGGAACTTCCCCATCCGCGAGTTGCCCGACGAGCCCGGCGAGGGGCTCGTAGCCCTCCGCTTCCGTCAGGAAGGCGGAGAGATCGTTGTAGCGCCCCGGATCGAGGAGGCGAAGCCTGGCGAAGTGGCCCTCCGGCCCCAGTTGCTCCGGGGTGGCGGTGAGCAGGAGAACGGATTTGGTGGTCGAGGCGAGGGATTCGACGAGGGCGTAGGCCGGGCTGGATTCGTCCGGATGCCACTCGAGATGATGGGCTTCATCGACAATCAGGAGGTCGAAGCCGGCGTCCTGGGCCTGCCTGGCCCGGCCCGCGTGTTCAGCGAGGAACTCAGTGGCACAGAGGATGAGCTGACTGTCTAAAAATGGATTTCCAGCCTCTTCATTGGCCTCGATGGAGGCGCAACGCTCCTCATCGAAAAGGGCGAAGAGAAGGTTGAACCGGCGCAGGAGTTCAACAAACCATTGATGGACGAGGGGCTCGGGGACAAGAATCAGGATTCGGTCAGCACGCCCGGTGAGGTGCAGGCGGTGAAGAATCAGGCAGGCTTCGATGGTTTTGCCCAGCCCTACTTCGTCAGCGAGGAGGAGGCGCGGAGAGAGGCGCCTTGCGGCCTCGTCAGCGATCGCGATCTGGTGCGGGATGAGGTCGATGCGTGCGCCGGTGAATCCACGAGCCGGCGAGCGGAGCAGCCGGCTATTGTGTTCCAGTGCCTGGGTGCGGAGCTCGAAGGAGCGAAGGTCATCGCACTGGCCGGCGAGGAGGCGTTCCTCCGGCTTGATAAAGCTCAGGGAATCGAAGAGGTGCTCCTCGGGAATCTCGTGATCGCCGGCGTGGTAGACGAAAAGCCCCTCCCGCTCCTCGACACGCTCCACGGTGAACTCGGTGGCACTCTGGTCCTTGATGCGGTCTCCTTCCTTGAAGTGAACGCGGATAAGGGGGGCTGACGAAAAGACGTATTGCCGCATTTCCTCGGCGGCAGGGAAGCAGATCTCGACCCGGTCCCCCTCCGCGGCGATGACGAGTCCGAGGCCAAGTTCCGGTTGGGTTCCGCTGATCCAGCGCTGGCCGGGAAGAGGGTGCTGCACGGGCGGGAGAGTGGGGGCCGGGGAGTGTGCTGGCAAGAGGTTAGCGTCGTCAGTGGAGATTGTCTGCCGGACCACGGGAAGGTGAGGCATGAGACAGGGGGCTCACGAGCCGCCCCGGGTGACCGCGACGCGGTAAAGATTGGCATGGGCCGCGGGGTCGCCGGCCACTGTTCGCACCTCCTCGAGCCCTGATCCGGGAAGGACGAGCAGCGGGGTCCACTCCTGCAGGTCGCTGCTGCGGGAAATGGTGTAGGTGAGTCCGGCCCGGGTGGGAAAGAAAACGAGGGCCCCATCCGGGTTGCCGGGGATGGGAGCGACCGCGATCTGGAAGCGGGAGCTGGCATCGAGGGGGTCGGTCTGCGTGAGGGTGAGCTCGGCGAGGTTACTCTGCCCGTCCCGGTCCGCATCCTCCTCTCCATCCGGCGTGCCGTCACCGTCGCTGTCGGACAGCTGTGGATTCGTGCCGAGCCCGGGCTCGAGGGAGTCCGGGAGGCCGTCGAGATCAAAGTCCTCCAGTCCAATGAGGCGAAGGTCGTCAATGGCTATTCCCGGAAGACCAGGAGAAGAAATTTCGTGCCCTGGGTTGAAGGTCCCGGGGGAATGGGTGCCCAGCCGGGCCCAGCTTTCCGTGTTTTCCTGCAAGCCAAGGCTTCCGGTTCCGGGTGCGGGAACGGGGCTGGCCTGCGAGACTCCGATATTCCGGGATGTGATTCCTTCTGCCGGGCCGTCGGCTGCGGTAAAGGCTCCTTCATAGGACAGAAACTGGCTGACGCTCCCGTTGACTGTCACGGCGACCCCGTCTGGACCATTCTGGAGACCGGGAACAAACTTGGAGAAGAGGCGGTAGCCCGACGCGTTCGTCTGGTCGTGGGAGAAGCCGGCAAGGTTGTGCTGTCCGTAGAGGCGACCCCCGTTCCCATTGTAAAGGTGGATCTCGACCTCATTCAGGGCGCGCTCAAAGGCTGGGCCGAGGAGAACCTCGAGGAATTCACCCGTGTCCTGACCGTCATTGTCATAGTGGATCTCATTGAGGAGCGCAAAGGAGTCGATCGGTCCAGCGATGAGAGCGCCCGGGGAGGCGGTGAATGTGAGTTCCATTGTTTCTCCGGGTGCGAGGGAGAGGCCTCCGAAGCTTGTGGTTCGCAGGAGAGGGCGCCCGCCGGGGTTGGTTTCGTTCGTAAACGAGCTCTGTGCGGTAAAGGAAAGGTCGGGGAGAGGCGTTCTCGTGCCCGCGATCCAGGCTTCCACCGCGATGGTGTCCTCCCTTCCTTCCGTGAGTGTTCGCCATTGTTCCGGCTTGTAGGAAATCTGCAGGGCCGTGATGGTCCGATCCGTGGTATTGCGCAACCTGGTCGTGGTTGTGACGGGGGTGCTGCCAATACGAAACCCAAGCGAGCCGTCAGTGCCGAATGAGTAAAGCCCGGTGACCGTGGAATCACCCTCATCGGATCCGCGCCAGAGGCCGAAGGACGTCGGCCACAGGGGATGGTCTTCCATCCCGTCGAAGCCGCTAAAATCCTCGGTGACTGGTACGCCGAGCTGGCTGATCTCATAGTGAGCGGCGGTGTCGTCATTGATCCGGAGTTCGGCAGATGCCGAGCCCAGGTTTGCTGCCGTGGCCGTGAAGGTGACTGTCCGGGGGCCGGTGGATGCTCCGTCGGGCTGCGTCAGGACATCGACCTGAAGAGAACGTTCGCCGTCGTGGAGCACGAGGGTGCTCCGGGCAGGGAGGGCGACGGCAGGATTGGAGGAGCTGAGGGTGACTTCCACCGAGTCGCCTGGCCCGGGCGCAACGGGAAGTTCCACGGTGAGAATGGCGGTTCCCGGAGGAGAGGATTCCTCGACCACGGAGGGCGTGACCTCGAGAAGCAGGCGGTCGGGCGACGTGAGGTTGAAGTCAGCAAAGACCGCGTGATGATCTGAAGCTGCGTTGCTCGTGTCGTCTGCGAGGGGAGACCCCGTCTTGGGCAGGCCTTCCTGGTTGTTGCGGTCGAGGGAGCTGTTGTAGACCTCACCGGCATGGGGTCGGGTCACGAGAGCTGGACTGGCGAGGATGTAATCGAGGCGGCTCCCGCCCTGGGTATCCGGAGAGCCGTCGAGTTGGCGGGCATCGAGGGCTGAGATTTCCCAATGCTGAAAGTAGTCAGCAGGGTCGATAAAGTATTCTACCGGGAAGTTCACATCGTCGCCGAGGGCGAAGGAGCGGGGAAGCCCGCCAGGCAGAGAGTTGTAGACGAAGTCGCTGCCGATCAGGTTGAAATCACCGAGAATGATGATGTTGTCGTTGCCAGTCAGCTCCCGTGAGCTGAGGTAATCAGACGCCCGTTTCAGTTCCACTGCCCGCCGGAAGGGGTCATCAAGCTCGAGGCAGCATTTGAGATGCAGGGTCAGAATGGTGGGGTCCGCCACCGTGCCGGGAACATCTACGATGATGGCGGGAATCTGGCGGGTCATGTCGAGGGCTCCAGCCGGCGACCCGATGTTGGTTATGGCAGTGAGCGGGTAGCGGCTGAGGAACCCGGTCCGCATTCCGCGGTCGAGAACGTTGCTGGTGGAGGCCTCGTGGACGTGGGAATAGCCGAGGGCGGAGGCCAGGCTTTCCAGAGAGGTTGGTGTGCCTTCAAAGTCTGGGCGGTCGAGTTCCTGCAGGGCCACGACATCTGCATCGATCCGGGCGAGAATGGCGCGGGTGGCCTGGTGGCCCGTGCTTCCCGGTAGCCCCAGTCCAAACTCAACATTCAGGGTCGCCACACGCAGAGGAGAGGCTGGTGCGGTGCAGGAGAGCGCAACCAGCCAGAGCAGGGTCCGCAGCGTGGGCTGGGCGAGGGACCGCGGGCAGCTCGGAACGGGGAGAGTCATCGGGGCTACCTCCCTATACCCGAGAAGGAGGCTGATGTCGAATGGTCGGACGTGCTTCTATCCTTCCAGGATCTGCGCGAGAACGTAAGGAAGGATGCCGCCCGCCCGGTAGTAGTCGATTTCGACCGGGGTATCGAGACGCACGACCACGGGCACGGTCACCTCGGAGCCATCCGGAGAGGTTGCGGTGAGCGATACTTTCTGCCGCGGAGCGATCTCGTTATTCAGCCCGTTGAGGGAGAAGGTGGCATCGTGCATTACAGCGACCCTGTCGTAATCTGCTTCTTCGGCAAAATTGAGAGGGAGAACTCCCATGCCGATCAGGTTGGAGCGATGAATCCGTTCGAAGGACTTGGTGACCACCGCTTTCACGCCGAGGAGTCGGGTGCCCTTGGCGGCCCAGTCGCGGGAGGAGCCCATTCCGTAATCGCTGCCACCGATTACAACGAGGGGGACGCCTTCAGCCTGGTAGCCCATGGCGGCATTGTAGATGTGGGTCGGGGTGCCGCCTTCGGTCGATTTCGGGTTTTCCAGCACCGGCACTTCCTGTTGTCCGAAGTATGTGGTGTAGCCACCTTCAGTTCCCGGAACCATCAGGTTCTTGATCCGGACATTCCCGAAGGTGCCCCGGGTCATGACGCGGTCATTTCCTCGCCGGGATCCAAACGAGTTGAAGGAAGCCTTCTCCACTCCATTTTCGAGGAGGTACTGGCCGGCGGGGGAGTCCTCCTTGATGGCTCCCGCGGGAGAAATGTGATCGGTGGTCACCGAGTCCCCGAAGATTCCAAGCGGGCGGGCACCGGTTATGTCGGCGATATCGTTAATCGACCCATCAAAACCCTCGAAGAATGGGGGCAGTTGGACGTAGGTGGACTTTTCGTCCCACTCGTAAGTTGCGCCTGTCTTTCCGAGGATCTCCCCCCACTTGGGGTTTGCTGCATCAACATTGCCGTAGAGAGCCTGATAAACTTCGGGCTGCAGAGCTGCGCTTAGTAGAGAGGATACCTCGGACTGGTGTGGCCAGAGATCCCTGAGGAAGACAGGATTGCCTTCCTCATCATTGCCGAGTGGTTCCTGCGTGAGATCAAGGTCGACCCGTCCCGCGATCGCGTAAGCGACGACCAATGGCGGGGACATCAGGAAATTCGACTTGATGGATCCGTGGATGCGAGCCTCGAAGTTCCGGTTCCCGGAGAGGACCGAGGCACACACAAGGTCCCCCTCCCTGATCGCGGCATCGATGGTCGGGTGAAGGGGTCCGGCATTACCGATACAGGTTGTGCAGCCGTAGCCCACGGTGTCGAAGCCCAGTTCGTCGAGCTCCTCCTGCAATCCTGTCGCCTTGAGGTATTCCGTTACTACACGGGAACCGGGGCCCAGCGAGGCCTTGACATAGGGCGCTACCTTCAATCCCGCCGCGTTCGCCCTTCTGGCTACCAGTCCTGCCGCAAGCATGACACTTGGGTTCGAGGTGTTGGTGCAGGATGTAATGGCAGCGATCAGGACCGAGCCATGGGCAATCTCCGTCCGGGTGTCGGTTCTCGTAATGGTTTCCCCTTCGATCAAGGGGTTGTCGAACTCCCCGGCGGGGGAGTCGAGGTGGATCGGGACACGGCGGTCACGTGCGCTGGAGTCATAACCAAAGCCCCCCTCTGCAACCGGAGACTCGAAAAGTGCATTGAACTTCTCACCGAGCGCGGGAACATCAATCCGATCCTGAGGACGCTTGGGCCCGGAAACAGCGGGCACCACGGAGGCAAGATCGACCTCCAGCTCATCCGTGTAGTCGATGTCGCCCCGGTCAGGGATGCCGAAGAGTTCCTGGGCCTTGAAATAGTTTTCAACCGTCTGGCACTGCTCCTCCGGGCGGCCGGTTCCCCGGAGATAGTTGATTGTTTCCTCGTCCACGGGGAAGAAGCCCATGGTCGCTCCGTATTCCGGGGCCATATTTGCGATGGTTGCCCGGTCGGGCAGGCTCAGTGCTTTTGTTCCCGGGCCGTAAAACTCGACAAACTTTCCAACCACTCCATGTGCGCGCAGCATTTCGGTAACCCGGAGGGTCAGGTCGGTGGCGGTGACCCCTTCAGCCAGTTCGCCGTGGAGGTAGACACCGACCACCTCGGGGACCAGGAAGGTGACCGGCTGTCCGAGCATTCCGGCCTCGGCTTCGATGCCTCCAACACCCCAGCCAACGACTCCCAACCCATTGATCATGGTTGTGTGCGAGTCCGTGCCGACGAGGGTGTCGGGATAATAAACTCCCTCCCTGGCCAGCACTCCCTTGGCAAGGTATTCCAGGTTGACCTGGTGCACGATTCCGATCCCCGGAGGCACGACTGAGAAAGTATCAAAAGCCTGCTGCCCCCATTTGCAGAACTCGTAGCGCTCCCTGTTGCGAATAAACTCGATCTCCATGTTCCGGTCGAGGGCCATCTGGGACCCGGCAAAATCCACCTGTACCGAGTGATCGACTACAAGGTCGACGGGGACCAGTGGTTCGACAACAGAGGGGTCGGCTCCCTGCGCGACGGCTGCATCCCGCATGGCGGCAACATCGACCAGCAGGGGAACCCCGGTGAAATCCTGCAGGACGATGCGAGCTACCGTGAAAGGAATCTCGTAGGATCCCGGGTTGCGGGCGTTCCACCCCGCAAGATTCTGCACATCCTCGGCGGTGACCTTCTTGCCGTCCACATTCCGCACGACGGACTCGAGGACGACCCGGATCGAGACAGGCAGGCGGTCGAGGTTTGGGAAGCCCTGCTCGGCAAGGGCGGGAAGGGAGTGAAACTGGCCTTCGGAGCCGGAGCCAGTGGTGAAAGTACGGAGCGTATCCATGCCGTGTGGGATTTCGGAGGTCTCAGGTGACAGCGGCAGAAAGGGCCATGCCCTCCCCCTGCCACGGGGGCCGGGAGGGTAGGAAATGGGAGAGGAATGTCAAAGAATGAAAGCCAACTTAAATACCCGCCGGAGGGGGCGGACGCAGGCTTCGGGCCCGGACTTTCCTTGGCGTTGCAGCCGGGGCGCAGGGCTGCTCTTCTCCCGGGGTGATTGGCGACCTCCTAGCTTTTGCGGGAATCATGGCGCTCGGGCAGTTCAGCCCCGGGCCCGATATGTTGCTGCTTACGAGGACCTCGCTCAAGGAGGGGCGGACGTCCGGGTGGTGGATGAGTGCGGGAATCGCGACCGGCTTGTGCGTACACGCGACCTTCGCGGTCTTCGGAATGGCCTATCTCATGGGGCAGGGGGAGTGGCTTACCAGTCTCCTGCGCTGGGTGGCTGCGGCCTACCTTGGCTACCTTGGCGTTCGACTCCTGCCCGCCGCGTTTTCCGGGCTCTCCAAGGACCGGTGCCCCGGGGAAGGCGGGAGCGGCCGGGGACGATCGGCGTTTGTACGCGGATTTCTCTGCAACCTTCTGAACCCCAAAGTGGTCCTGATCTTCGCGGCAGTAGTGACGGAGTTCGTGAGCGGGGAGCTTCCCTTCTGGTGGTCCCTGCTCCTGTGGCTGATCATCGTTGGGCAGGGGCTGTTCCTGTGGATGCTCTACGCATGGTTGCTGCAGTTTCCACCCTTTCGCAGTGGCTACCAGCGGGCAGGCCCGTGGTTGGACTCGGCCTTCGGGCTGGGTCTCCTGACCCTGGCGGCTCTTCTTCTCATCAATTGAGGGCGAAATGGAAATACGCCGGCAGGAGCATCACTTCCGCGTCGTCCGCTACCCGGCGCTCCGGGTAGCAAGGGCAAGGGATGGCGTACTAGCGGTATTTAGGCGTCTTGTGCTTTGTGAAGTAGGCGTTGCCCAGATAGAAGGAAGGCGGGTGATCTGGAAGTGGGCCGGCATCGGGAGGGCGCGGGATGTTGCGCCCGATGGTGGTATCTTCCGGTTGCGTGGTGCTGATGTTCACGGGGGTGCCGACCTGCACGAGGCTGAAGAACTTCGGGGCCACGTTCTCGTGCATGCGCAGGCACCCGAAGGTGCACGGGTAAGGTTTCATCCAGCCGGTATGGAATCCGTAGGCGGGGGTGAACTCGCACCAGTAAGGCATGGGGGTGCCCTTGAACTTCCAGCCCGCAGGCTTCCTGGCGAGGTAGGTCTGCACGATGGAATTTCCGCGGTAGGCGTAGCCGTGCGTATTCGCTCGTCGCTTCGCTTCCTTCAGGTAAATACGGAAGTTGCCACGCGGCGTGGGATTGCGCGTGGTGCCTACCGAAACCGGCATGACGAGCAGGGCCCTTGAGCCTTCAAGGACGTAGACGGCCTGATTCCTGAGTGAGACCTTGACGCGGACCTTGCCCGGGTTGGCCGGCTTGGAGGCGGGAACGTCGTAGGCTGAGTAGCGGGCGGACCCGCCGCTGCCACCCATGGGGGTTTCGCAGGAAACAAAGGCGAGACAGGCGCTCACCACCGGGAAGACGAGAAGCTTTTTCATTGGCTGAAGATCGCTTGGCGCGTTTGCCCGGCATTACATCCCGTGCGCCGGAGAATTCAAGCACCTGCAAATGGAATTGCAGTAAGTCATCCGTGCGGGGCAGGGCCTTCAGGGGTGGTAGCGGTGCATCGGGGGGCCCGGGGACAGCTGTTCCCAGGAATCGACCTTCTCCCGCTTGAAGAGCACGCTGGCCGCGCGGTAGGGAAGATAGCTCACCGAGGGAGAGAATCCGATGCCGTGGGTGTGGTAGCCATGGCGCCCGCTTCCATACCCATGGTAGCCATGGAAGGAATGATGGTAAGTCGGCCGGAGGCGGGTGTAGTCCCAGCGTTCGAAGGGGGCATCGTCCCGGAAGCCCCTTAGTTTGCGACCGGGCCTGCCGAGGGCGAGGTAGACGGCGTGTTTGGACATTCCTTTTGCGATCCGTCCCTGGTGCACCAGCTCCTTGTGCTCAGCAGGAAGTGCTTCGTAGAGGGAGACGTTATGCTGGATACGCACCCGGGGGGTATTCGGTGCACAGCTCATACTGACCAGGGAGGCAGCAGCGGTTGCCAGGAGGGCGAGGGAGCGCAAGAGGGGCATCATCGGTTCGGAAGCTCAGGGTCGGGAGGCAGTCTAGCCACTATTTGTGGGCGTGCATCTGTTTTTCGCAGGGATGCGGCTTGTCATCCCCTTGGGACAGGAGACAGGGTGAGGCCATGAGCGCAGGCGACCAGATTCCCGACCCGGAGCTTCCTGGATCTCTCTCCGCGTGTCCGGACTGGACCCTAGAGGGGAAGGAAATCGTGCGCACCTTCTCGTTCGACTCCTTCCCGGGTGCGATTCGCTTTGTCAACGAGGTGGGCGAACTTGCCGAGAAGGCCTGCCACCACCCGGACATCGACATTCGGTATGCGCGTGTGACGCTGCGGCTGACCACCCACTCGAAGGGAGGGCTCACTGCCGCCGACTTCGACCTCGCCCGGGACATTGACAGGCTCGTCGACTGAGGACGAACAGTGCCGGTCCGAGAGGGGCCATGGGTCCTCAGCGGGGGAGAAGGATTTCCTCTGTGTCCAGACCGGTAAGCTTTTTCAGTCCATTCACCAGATACCACATCACGAACATCAGGATCACGAGGATGGGCACTCCGATCGCGATGAAGCCCCAGAAGGTGAGCTTGCCTACCCCGTTGTTGTACTGGCGTCGGGCCTCCAGCTTGTCGTTGAAGTCAATGCCCCCGAGAAAGTGCTGGGCGAGGAAGAAGTTGGCCACCGTGCTCACGAGGAACGAGAGGGCGAAGAAAATCGTGCAGTTGAAGAGGAGCCTCGAGTAGCGCTCGAGGGAGTCCCGCTCCTTGACCGCGTTCTCGATCTTGCGGATGTCGAAAATCTGGGGGCTGTAGAGAAAGGTGTTGAGCAGCGGCATTTTGGTCCAATGGGACACAAAGATTGCAATGCCCAGGATGAGTGGGATGGAGCCTTCCTTGATTCCGAACAGCGTCGGGGCATTGGGGCGCACGCTGCCATCCTCCTGCCAGAGATAGAGGGTGAGTCCCCCGGTCAGGAGTACGGACACGAGGCCTACCACCGAGAAGAAGTTCAGCTTCCGGTATCGCAGGAAGAACCAGACCCCGTAGCAGATCGGCAGCGCGAGCGCCAGCATGAGGGCCTTGACCGGCCCGAGATGCCAGGGCCGCGGCTCCTTCGCGTCGACACCCTCCTCGGCCAGCTTTTCCAGGATGGCCGGGTCGTCGCTCATCATCGTCAGGGCCAGGATGGGCACCAGGACGTTGACGAGGATGTTCGTCAGCGGATTCTCCTGAGGAGGCTTGGGGTCGGCTGCGGACATGATCTTTAGCCTTGAGGGCAGTGGACGAGGAGTGGCGGTGGCGTTGCCAGCTTTCTCGCTTGGCAGAGGGGCGGGTAGGAACGACAGCTTGTCGGCAGCGGCCGTCCTGTTCGCCTTACTGGGAAATGCTGTTTCCCGTCGAAAGAAGATCGTCGCAGGCCCGCTTCAGGCGGTCACAGAGGCTCTGCTCCGCCTTCTTCAGGTAGGCCCGTGGGTCGTAGAGTTTCTTGATGCCAACCTCTTCGGTGCGGATGGCGTCCTTGTGGGACTCGAGGCCGACCCCGGTCTCCTCCAGGATACCGATGTCCTCCACCTTGAGCAGGCCGGCAAGGTTTTCGCAGACGTGGCCCACCACCGGGTGGGTGAAGGCATACTGCGTGTCGGTGTCGATGTTCATCTTGATCACCCCGTAGTCGAGGGTCTCCCGGATTTCCTCAAGGGAAGAGCCGCTTCCACCGTGGAAGACGAGGTCCATCTCGGCTCCGTCGCCATGCTTATCCATGACGGCCTTCTGTCCGTCGCGCAGGATGGTGGGGGTAAGCTTTACCGAGCCGGGCTTGTAGGAGCCGTGGACATTTCCGAAGGTCGCTGCGAACATGAAACGACCGAGGGGACTCAGGGTCTCGTAGACCGTCAGCATATCCTCAGGGGTGGTGTAGAGTTTCTCGGCGGGCAGGCCCGACGTATCGTGACCGTCTTCCTCGCCGCCGACCACCCCGGCTTCCACCTCGAGGATGATGTCGAGTTCCACGCACTCCTTCATGATCTCGACCGAGAGCGCCATGTTCTCGTCGAGCGGGAGCTCCGAGGCGTCCAGCATGTGAGACTGGAAGAGAGGACCTTGTCCATTTTCCCGGCGCCGCCGGGACTCGGCGAGGAGGGGGCGAAGGAAGCTGTCCACCTTGCCCGGATGGCAGTGATCAGTATGGAGCGCGACGAGGACGTCGTATTTCTCGGCGAGGCGGTGGACGGCCTCGGCCAGGACGATGGAGCCGTAGGCTGCATCATTGACCGCGAGGCCGGAGGCAAACTGGCCGCCGCCGGAGGAGACCTGGATAATTCCGTCCGACTTGGACTCGGCGAAAGCCTTCAGGGCTCCATTCGCGGTCGGGAGGGAGGTGATGTTGATCGCTGGATAGGCGTATCCGCCCTTCTGGGCGGAATCCAGCATCTCGCGGTATTGCTCGGGAGTTGCAATGGGCATGACGCATGGGCCCTTAGCGGGCAAAAGGGCTTCTTGCAAGACCGGAGCAGTTCGATCGCCCTTGGTATTTTAGGCTTGAGCGTCGCCTGTCCCCGGCGTATCCCCTGCGCCCCCACGCTTCAAGGGTAGGTACCGAAGTGGTCAAACGGGGCAGACTGTAAATCTGCTGGCTTACGCCTTCAAAGGTTCGAATCCTTTCCTGCCCACCACTCTAATAATGAGTGGGATACAGATAATTTTGAGCCCGCCGAGAAGGCGATCGCCGAGAGTCGCGGGCCATTTACGGGCCGCTTTCAGGCCTCTTCGCCGAGCGAGAATATCCATGAGGTCCGCTCGTCACGGGGTTGGGGCTCTGGGATTTTGGTCTTACAGCGCTGTGGCCCCGACTACGGCAACTCAAGTAATTCAATTCTGTGGGCATTCTACTCTCGTCGCCCGGGTCTGCGGCTTGGCCGGGTTCAGAGTTAGCGGCTCGTGGAACACCCGATTTTTCCAGGAGGTTTCAATCTCAGGCCGGCTTTCCCGGGCCCTGCTGGGAGGGGTCGCATACAAGGCTTACGGGGCTGTGTAGAAGATGGATGTCGGCCTGCCTGACATCCATGGTCATGGCAAATTCGGATTGGGCACCGCAGCTGTTTCATCAGGCAGCCTGTTGATGCGCTCAAGCGGTTTCATGCCGAAAGGTGCCTCCGTCGCTGCATTGAAAAGGTCATCGAGACTCATGAGGCTATTCCTCGGACCTTGATGCGTGTTATTCTCAACCAGCCGCTGATGGAAGAATTAGCCAAGACCCCTTGATGAGATTCCTCGTAGTCATCCTGTACCTGTCTTTCGGTAGCGGCACCGCCATGAGCCAGAGGACAGGGCTGGCCGGGGTAAGCGCCGGGTATCCCTACCTTGCGTATTACGGGAACTGGACGAATGAGCAGGTTTCCTTTGCCCGGGATCATTACCGATTGGTCATCCTTCATCCGACGGTAAGCAATGTTTCCCCGGCGCAGATTGCGGACATTCAGTCCGGCCCGGACCGAAGTCGAGGGACCGGAGATGATGTTCTCGTGCTTGGCTACATTTCGGCAGGCGAGGACGGTCGGCCCGGGGCGCCCTTTCCCGGGAATGGTCAGGGTCCTCGTGTCGATCCAAGGCCGCCGGGGATCAAGACCCTGCGGAACATCGATGCGGATGGCCGTCCGTCTCCCGGTGGATCGCAGTATGCCTCTTATTACCTTGATGATGGAGTGCTCCAAGGGGGTCAGAGTATTGCCCATGACGGACTGCCGGATCGGAACTCTGCCTTCGGGGGGTATTACGTCAACGCGGGGGATGCCGCCTGGCAAGAAGTGCTCAGGAACTCCACCAAGGCAACAGAAGGCAAGGCCGGGATCCTGGAGCTCCTGACCCGCAGGGTGGGCGCTGGGTATGGTTGCGATGGCCTGCTCGTTGATACCCTCGATGTGGCCGCTCCCAATTCCTATGGGACGACCCAGTATGAATGGACCGCCCCGGGTCTGAGTGCTTTGCTGCATACAGTCGCGGCGGACTTTCCCGACAAGGTGATGATGGGAAACCGGGGACTGTTTTTTCATGATCCGAACCTTGAGCACTACCGTTTCAGCCCCCGGGCGGTCCTCAATGCCGTGCTCTTTGAGGGCTACTATACAGATAGTAACTCTGCCGGTCGGCCATCGCCCTTTTTCCTGAATAACAGATCCTACCTGGCTCCCAAGCTGAATGCGGAGTCCCAGAGGCCTGACGGGTTTTCGATCTTCTCACTCGATTATTATTCCGCGGATGATCCCGGAATCCCGGGGCCCAGCGCTTATCGCGAATCACAACTCATTCAAGGGTGGCCCCTCTACCGGACCACGAGGCTTGTGAACGCTACCCCATTTCGCACGGAATCCGAATTGTGGAATGAAAAGAATCCGGATCTTTCCGCACCCGCGTGGGACTCAACCTTTTCGAGCGAGGCACTCCCCGGCGAGGCACGGACTGGCCTGCAGGAAGTCGTTCCGGGAGATGGAGAGGTAACGTTGCGGTGGGACGTGGCACGGGATCAAAGCGGGCCGGTTGGCTATAACATCTACTACAGTGCCAGCAGTGAGTTCCGGTTTGATACGGCCACGAAGGTCCCGCGGGTGAAGATGACAACTCCGTGGAACTATTCCTCAGGAAGCGGCCCGCGCTCGTTTCCCTTCGAATACACGGTGAGGAACCTGGCGAACGGGGTGGAATACTGTTTCGCAGTTCGTGCCGAGGACCGCCTGGGCCATGAAGAAGTGAACGAGCGGGTTCTCAGGGCCACTCCGAGGGGGATTTTCTCCCAGTTCGTGGAATACCCGGTCGGGGAGAATCCTGACGCATGGGAGGGCATTCCTCCCGCCTTGAGCGACCCGGTCGGGGATGGAATTCCTGACATCGTGTCCGTCAAGGTCGCCAATGATCTCGAACACTTCTTTATTCGTGTCGAATACAATGGCGCGGTGGCAGTAAATACCTTTGAGGAGTCACCAAGCCTGTTTCTCTCGCTCGACAGGGATCGCAATCCCGCCACTGGATATGACATCTACGGACGGGGCATCATCGGAACCGAGGTGAGCTGGCAGAACCGGGTGCCCTTCCTGCAATCGAGGGGGAATTTCAACACCGGGGAGGCACTGGAAGACGCGGTGCCCCTCATCAGTCCGTATCGCACGCGAACCACCTCCCAGACCTATGTGCTTTCTCGTAAGGGCCGCTTCCGTGACCATACAGGAAGCGATCTGAGAATCTTTCCCGGTGGGCCGTTCAGAATCGGGGTCTGGAGCGATGGATCCAATCCGGAATTTGTCGGAGCCATTGATTACGTGTTTGCTCCGCCACCACTACGGGTCTCCTATGAGGGCTGGCGAAGGAGGGTCTTCACGACTGCCCAACTCGAAAACCCCCTCGTGAGCGGGGATAACACGGACGTCGACAGTGATGGTCTTGCGGTCATTCTTGAATACGCCCTGGGATCCAATCCGATGGAAGCAGATGAGGGTGTCGTTGTTAAGAACGTGGAGGAACCTGGAATACGGCCCTGCATGGAAATTTCGTTCCAGCAACGGGTTGGCTTTCCCTGTCTCATCTACGAATTAGAGACGTCCCGGGATCTTCTGACCTGGACCGTAGACCAAGGCAGGTTTGTGGAAAGATCGCGGCTGCCTGTCCGGGCAGGTTTCGAGAAGGTAAGCTTCGGGTACCAGGTTTCCGCGGGGGACGGGGCGAGGTTTTTCAGGCTTCGGGTCCGTTTTGCGGATGAACGCTGAAAGGGCTTCCCGTCCCGCTGGCAAGCCTGCCTTTCTCCCCGCTTCTGCCCGTTTTGAGTTTCTCGATCCCGGGGAAGAAGGCCAGGGGGGGTCCTCAGCCCCCCTCATCCGCGTGCGCTTGCTCCTCATCCGGGCCGTGCGACTCCAGATTGCCCCCCGGTTGCTTCAGATTTCCCGCCTCTGAATCCGTCGTGGACCGCCTGAAGACGAGCGCCGAGCCGATCTGCCAGCCCCTTGAGTAGATTGGATCATCTGGTTTTGCCTGCACGCGCAGGCATTTTCTCCGCAGACGCTTCGCTGCCAGGTCTTTCTCACTTAGCTTTGCCATTCTCTGTCCTGATGGGGTTGGGATTGCCTGCACCACTGTGCATGCTCGGTGTCGTAGTGGGCGAAGAGGTCCGGGTAGATCGGCGAGCTGACGGTCGTGAAATGACGCAGGGAGTCCGGGTCTCCGAGGACACTGTTGTTCATGAGGTTGTAGCAATGAGCGAGGCCTCCCTCGCCTCCCCCCTCGGCGGTGTCGATGAGGGAAATCAGTTCTCCCTGCGAGAGGGGCGTGGAGGAGGTCGCGGGCTCGATCTGGAAGGGGGTTTCATATTCGTCGACGACCCGGTAGTGGATCAGGTCATCGTCAGGCTTCCTCCGGGCCCGGATGCTGATGACATCCGAGGTGGTGGACTGGAGTTCGATGCGGGCGATCTCGATCTCGGTGGGGCCGAGTTCGGGGAGGTATTCCCCGCCCATCCAGGAAGGATGGAGGAACTCAAGGAAGCCCTGCAGGTCGCGATCCGGGTTGTCAGCCAGAAGAGCGGATTCCAGTTCCTCGACCTTCCCCGCATTCCAGTAGTCGGTAATCATCTCGCGCCGGTTGGTGCCCTTCACGTTGCGAAGGATGGCGGTGAGGGGGTCGCCGTCTTCCCAGTAGGAGCCTGGCTGGAAGGCGAGGTAGCCGGGCGGTGTATCAGTTGTTGGCGTCTTCATGGTGAAATTCGTTCAAAAACAAGTTCATGATATCAGGGGTA
>CAWWCX010000016.1:0-23931 GCA_963935445.1 uncultured Roseibacillus sp. | reverse complement strand
CAATCGCTGATCCACATCTCGGAAGCGCCGGAAAAATCGATCTGGTAGGTTTTTTGAAAGTGGTCGGCTTCCAATCGCTGATCCACATCGCGGAAGCGCCGGAAAACCCGTTCACGTGAGCGCGCTAGTGGAAGTTAAAAAATGCAGGGCTGCAAGCACAGGATTTCCACAATGCGCCCCCCGGAAGATCATCCTGAAGATCGATAGTTCCGTAGTAAAAAACCTTGTCCAATACTCGGCAAGCTCCCCCGCCGGTGGTCTACACCTCCTCCGCAGCAAGCCAGCGAAACTGGATTACCTTGAAACGCCGACCGAATTTTCGATTAGCCTCGTTAACCAGCTCTGCCTGCTTCCGGTGAGCCGGGTCTGCGCGGTCTCCGGTTGCCTGCAGATACTCCGGAATCCTCTGCACGACAGCCTCGCACCAGGCCCGGGCCTCGACAATTCCCTCTGAATCAAGGGAATCACCATAGGCCCGCACAACGAATGTATCCCCCCGCGGAGTCAGCTGGGCCCCAAGGTTCCGCAGGATATCCGCCTGGTCGACATAGGCGGCACTCCCATAAGCCACCGGCCCCTCAAGGGCCTCCGGAAAGGCCGGATCAAGACGGCTGGCCTCTCTCTGGGAAAAACTGCGCAGGGGGCCACGGAATCCGGCATTGATGCTGACATCCGGGTCATCAAGAGCGGATTGAAGCGCACCTTTGACGCTGAGCTCTCGGTCCCCCCCGCCCAGGCGCCGGTTCACAAACTCCGAGAGGGATAGAAAAGGGCCCCGCCGCTTGACCTGCTCCACCATCGCTCCCGCGAGTTCGTTGATCTCCTTATCGGTAAGCGAACGCCAGGCCAGCCACTGCTCCACTTCAATTGGATCTGAGGGGCTCCCTTCATAAGAAACCCCATTTGCTACGCTCACCGGGGACACCGGGCGCCCCATGGAGATTTCTGACCGGATAGGCGCATCCGGGCTGAGAGAATCCTCCACCGCAAGGGTTGCTACCGCTTTACCTCGCAGGCTGGAAAAGAGCGCCCTCCAGGCATCCACCGAGGTCGAATTCACGTTAAAGGGGCCCCGCACGAGGAGGTGGGACGCGATCAGGTCGGCACGCTCGAGGGCCGTCTGGTCCGACCCGAAAAGATCAGCCAGACGACTCTCGGTCATTCCCCGGCGATAGGGAATGAGACGCCGGTTCGGTAGAGCCTCTTCTCCAAAGAAGGCTCGCCGGGCAATTTCCTCTCCCGACATGTTCCGGTCTCCCTCATACATTTCGACAAGGTGCGGGGCGATGGACGAGAAAAAGTAATCATCCCAGAGCGCCTTGTTCGCCAGATACGAATGATCCACCATGGGGATGCTCTTGGGACCATTCGCCTGGCTGTAATGGCGGGTCCATGAACCCACCGCTTCATCAGCTTCCAGATAGGGGTGGGCATAGGAGTTCCCGATGGCCTGCACGACATGCGGAAACAGGCCATTGGCCCCGGTTGCGGTGGTGAACTGATAGCTGACCCGTGTCTCTCCCGCCCCTGGTCCAAGATGGTCATTCGCGAGGCTGTATCCACCAAGACGCGCGTGGCTGAGGCCGGCGATCGCATGAGTGGGCGTAAGAGGAACCTCCTGCTGCACGAGATGGGTAGTTCCATACTCCGCGGAATAGCCTCCTCCGTAATAGGAGTTCACATTGTTTGGGTCCACCTGTACGGCTGCCTCAAAAACGGAATTGATGTCCTGCACCCACCAGTTCCAGCCATGGTGATAGAAGGAATCATGATCGTTACGGTCGACATAGGGGCACGCTACGATCGGTGTAGAATGCAGGAAGGGGCGGGAAGCGAAACGGCGCCCATGGGCATCCCCTGCAATGTCATGAGAGACCTCGCATCCTGCCGTCAGGCTCACCAGAAGGAAGGGGCGCGTCTGACCAACGATCTCGCGGCCCGAGACGGGAGGAAACTCGATTTCGTCTCTTTCCTCAGGAAAACCCTTCCGCATCAATTCCCGATGAAAATCCCTCGCCGCCGCGCTCTCCCTGCCCCCGGGACCCCGCTCATGCATCCGGGAGATCATCTGGAACTGGCGACGCATCCACTTATTGTCCCCGGCGCCTCCTTCGCCTTGCTTCACGACGCTGGACTGTCGGAAAAAGAACTGCAGGGCCGCCCCGTTGGCTAGGTCCACGTTTTCAGCTGCCGACACACTGAAGGAAATCTGGTCATCGGCATCGAAACTCAGGGCGCCGCCGATCCCATCATCGTTTTGCCCGACGGGAGCGGAGGATTCCTGCTCCACGTGAAGCCTGTCACTGTTCCGGTCTGACCGAGGGAGCTCCAGCCACTTATTGGGATCCCATCCGGGATCCACTTCGCGGATCGGCCGGTATTGGTTGGTATCCTCGATCAGCGCCCCATCCGCGGGTCCACTGGTCTGACGCAAAGAAAAGACGCGCACTTCTCCGGGGGCAAAGACGATCGGCTTCTGCCCGCCTACAAACAGCTCAAACCCGGTATGCCGGTCTCCACCACCCTCCCTGAAGATGCCGGCCCCGTAGCGATCCCGGTTGGTGATCCACGAAAGCGACGTGGGGCGCTGTGATTCATAGGAGCCGTTTGCACCAACCTTTTTCCAGCGCAGGGCGATGGGCAGGTTGAAAAAGCGGATCTGGGTGGAGCGATCGGGCCCATGATTCAGGACGAGAGGTACGTTGTAGGGATTCCACAAGGTGACAGCAGGTGTGATCCCGATATGCACCTTGTAGCGATTCTGGTTCGGATCAGACCGGGGGGGGCGCTGACGCTGCTTCCCGATATAACTCAGCAGGAACTGGACCTTCACCGGGACGGGCATGCGGTACAGATTCGTGTATTCCCGCTTGAAGCGGGACCCCGGTGTGAAATCCGGGTTATTGATCTGGAGAACGTCTCTACCCAGCGGATTACGGGCTCCCTTTCCCACATAATCAACCTGCTCCCGGTATAGCTGATAGTAAGCTGCGAGATCCTGCAGGGGCACGCGGTCGCTTGCGCGCCCGAAGCGGTAAAGCATGAAGTCATCACGCTGCTCCCGAAGTTGAATCGAGCGCTCAAGCAAAGCGTTGAGATCACGTTTCAGCCCTCCTTCCCGTACATCAGAGAGCACGCCATGGGAATAGGGCGTCACGTCATGAAAGGTCGTCCGAACCCGCTGCACCTCACCCGAGGGAAGCTCCAGTGACCGCCGGGTATGGATTCGCCCTAAATCCCCCGGGTCATCAAGTCCCTCGAGAGCTGAAATGACATCATATCCGGTGGCACCAGCACTCATGGCCCTCGCTATCAAGTCGGCCTTGCCCAGTTCCCCGGATTCGAAAGCATCCGGCAGAATACGAGCCTTCGTTGATTCATCCGCGACCCACCACGCATAGCGGCCGGAACGGCTTGCACCGGCTCCGGGGTTGGAATCAATTCCCAGCAGGGCTCCGGAAACCAACTGCGAATTCTTCCCCTCCTCTCCGGAGGTCCCACGGCCCATCAACACTACGGCCTTGCTCTCCGCCTTTGGAAGGACTTCCCCTTTCAGGGGCAGCTCCCGGGCGCTCTCAAGCGACTGCTTCTGCTCCCTGCTCAGGGAAACCAGCCAAGTCCGGAAATGATCCCTGCGGTTCTTCTCATAAGCAGGTGCCATTCCTCCATTCAAGGCTCCGGCAATTGTCCGATGCTCACTGGGCTCATCGTCCCCGAAACTCTCGCCACCTGCGGCCCAGGAATTCCAGACCCCGGTCCAATGGGGATGACTGACACTTTCATACCCGTCAGATTCCACCGAATCGTCGAGGATCGACGCCGGAGCCGAAATGCGCTGGTCAGGCCCCATCTGCTGCTGAAGTTCCCCCAGCGCAAGCATCAGGGCCAGACGGGCATTGGCCCGGGCCTCCCGCTGGGCGTCGAGAGCAGTGGAGGACCGGACCGTGACCGCCGAAAGGCCGAGCAAACCGATCACTATCAACGCGAACACCGTGAGCATCGCGAGAGTACTGACGAGGGAAAATCCCGGCCTCCCAGCCAATTCTCGAGTGCAAGCCCTGCCCGCACTACCATGAGCCAGAGGCCATTGATTCATGCCCCCACCTGCGATCTCGAACACACTGATTGATCACCCTCCGTAAACACATTGTCAATTCAAATGCCGCGCTGCTTCCACCACCAAGAGGACTGCCAGAATATCTGCCATAATGATGAGGAGATTCCCGGACCGGCATTGACGCCGGCAACAGGAAGAGGCGAAATGCTGTATGATCTTTGCGAGGCGAACCTCTACCAGTGTCACCAGTCTTGCTCTTCTCCTTGCAGCGCTAACAGGGGCGCAACCGGCCCGGGCTCAGGGAGCATCAATTACCTGTCTCTCCTTTCCCAAGCAGCCCCCAGCCTCTATCGAATTACTCGTCGGTCCGGGGAAAACCGTGCCGATCACGCTCCAGAGCCATACCCTTACCGAACCCTTGAAGGTTCCCAGGCTTGCTGTTTGGAAATTCGGCAAAAGCTCCACCAATGCCGCGGGTGAATTCCGATTCCAGACCTACGGGCAGATCCGGCCCGGAAAGGCCCGGGAGCAACTGCTCCTCCTGATCCGGAAGGGAGCCACCCCTGCCAAAGGGCTCAACATTGTCTCCCTCGATGCCGGCAGGACGTCCTTTGGTCCTTCCCAGATGCTCTTCATGAACCTCGCCCGCGAACAGGTGGCGGGGCTGGTGGGGGGCACCCAATTCCGTCTCGAACCCGGAAAACACATCATCGTCAAACCCAAGGCCGATCGGGGTGAAAACCTCTGTTTTGCCTCTCTCAAATACATGCGCGGTAGCAAGTGGCGCACCTTCTTCTCGACCAACTGGCCCACCCTTTCAAATGCACGAGGGCTCATTTTTCTCTACAACGACCCACGATCAAAATCCGTCAGGATTCACTCGGTGGTTGATTCACTTGTGCGTGTCCCGGCACCGGAGCAGCAGGAATGAACCAGAGGACCCCGGATTGACAATCCACCGCGCGAAAACAAGGATACAAGTCTATGAAGTCGCTCACCTGCTATTTCCTCGCCGCAGCCATTTCCCTGCTCACGCTCGCGTCGGCCTCCGCTGAGCATCACGGTAAGATCAAGGTCCTCTACATGGGCGGACGAGGGCATGATTCTCCCGGTTACGAAAAATTTCTGACCGGATTTCTCGCCCGGCAGGGTGGCTTTGATCTCAACATCAGCAACAAACTCGATGACCTGAAAGCGGAGAGCATCCGGAAATACGACATCGTGTTCTTCTTTGGCTCAGGCGGCGACTTCACGGATCCTGCTCAGGAGCAGGGTGTTGAGAGCTTCATCCGCGATGGCGGTGGCATCGTGGGAATTCACGCTACCGATGCCTTCAAGAAATCCGATGTCTACTGGAAGATCTTCGGCGGACAGTTTATCGGCCACGGCGGTGGAACCTTCCCCATCGAGTTCACTGACACAGCGCACCCCATCACAAAGGGGCTGAAGGGTTTCGAGATTACCGACGAATCCTACAAGGATAAGTTCCACCCCGCCACCATCGACAAGCTCCATCACCTCGGCCGCATTAATCGTGGCAATGAGAAACACTCCATGATCTGGGTGCACGAGTATGGGAAAGGCCGTCTCTTCAGCACCGGCCTCGGCCACGATCAGAAAGCGTGGGACAACCCTTCCCTGCAGACTCTGACCATGCGCGCCCTTTACTGGGTGGCCCGGAAGCCTCTCAAGGACCCCAAGTAGCGCATACCGCAACTACTTCTCGATCTCGAGAATCTCAATGCTCTTGAACTGCGTCGGGTGACTTTCGGCCTGGATCGAGATCGTCCCCTTCTCAATCAGGGTCCCGTCATCCAGTTGAGGCAGTTTGTATTCCATGACCAGCTCCCCGTTGATGAAGTGACGAAGCCCTTCGCTGCCGCGCACTTCCACCTCACAGGTCACCCACTGGTCCCCGCGGAAGGTCTTGGACCGTGAGCCGATACAGTGCCGTTTCTCGACCCGGTCGCCGAACACCACATGCGTCCCGGGCGTGCAGAGGTTGGCCGTGGTCCGGCGGCCCTGTTCAGCACCGCCAAGGAGCTGCACCTCGATGGAAGCGGGAAAATCCTGACCCAGCTTCATACTTTCAACCGTCTGGCCGTGAAGCATGAGTCCGTTGTTACGCAAGGCCCAGCCCGGCCCGCCTTTCACCTGCTTTCCCACGAACCGGTAGACCGCACGGATCCGGTAATAGGAATACTCCGTCTTATAGAAGAGGTGCCCGAAGACCTGCTTGAATTCATCCCACTTGTCATAGCTGACCGTAAGAAGCCCATCCTCGACCCGGAAGGTATCCCTGTAGTTCTCACCTGCCTTATGCCCCACGAACTTGGGGGTCCAACCCTCCAGATCCTTCCCGTTGAAGAGGCTGACCCAGTTCTCCCCTCCCTTCCCGGCGCTCTGCTCTTCCCCGGCAGGCTTGTTCTTTTCTTCCGCTGCCGCACAGGCCGCACCCAGCACCATCAATCCGGTCGCGCCAGCCATCAGCTTAATAAAGTCGGTGAATTGCATCTGAGCCGGGGTAACACGCACCCCCTTTCCCTGCAATCTCCTTTCGGAGCCGGGAAGGCCCGTCATACCCGCTGTATTCCCCCTCAACATCCCTGCCGGACCGTCCCGGCCCTGTCGTTGCGCCGCTGACACCGGGAGTTATCCCTGAGTTTAACATTGTGCGCCGATGCTGAGCCGCCAAGCTGGCACCGGATTCGCCTTCGCGAAACTGTCTCCCAGAATTCCGATCACTCCAACCGCACCCCTCTTTTGGGCCAGCAGATCAAGAGTCCCGCCTACTTTGACGAAGGGTTTCGCCTTCTGGAGACCCATCTCCGGGAGCTCATGGACACCCTCGCAGAGGCCCTTCCTCTTGATCCCGGGATTCTCGAACGGATTCCTCTCCTCAAGGCGGAGACCGCCGCAGGCGAGCTTGATCACCACGATTCGGAATCTCCGCAGGTCCTTTCCCTGGCCTTCGAACTCCTCAACATGATCGAGGAAAACGTGGCCTTCGGGCTGCGTTCCCGCCGCCGCAGTGAACACGGGCCCGGCGCAGTGAGCGGCCTCTGGCCTCACATGCTTGCCAAGCTCTCGGAAGCCGGGTGCACCGAGGAGGAAGCTCTCGAGCACTTCCGGAAGGTCCGGGTCGAGCCCGTCCTCACCGCCCATCCCACCGAGGCCAAACGCCCGGAGGTCCGCGAAAAGCATCTCGCCATCTACCGCAAGATCGTCGCGTGGGATGCCGCCCGTTCAGACCCTCATCGGTCCAGCCGCCTCCGCTCCTCACTGGCCGCCGAGCTGGAAGCGCTCTGGTATACCGGCGAAATCTTCATTCAGCGCCCCAGCGTTGAGAACGAACTGCGCAATGCGGTCTACTACCTCCGGGAGGTATTCCCCGACGTGGTCGTGCGCCTCGACCGCTCTCTGGAGGCCGCCTGGCAGGATCACGGCTGGTCTCTCGACCGTCTCCGTGAGGAAAACGCCTATCCGCGTGTCCGCTTCTCCACCTGGATCGGAGGCGATCGTGACGGGCACCCCCTGGTCACCGCCGAGGTGACTGCACGCTGCCTGGCCGAGCTGCGCGGCCACGCCGCCCGGCTCCACCGCCGCTGGCTCCGGCAGGCAGCGGAATCCCTCCCGCTCGCCCCACCGTTCGTGGACTGCCCGAAAAAATTCAAGGCCACGCTTGCTTCCCTCGCGGAATCTCTCGGCGACCCCGGCCGAAAGCTCCTCAAGCAGAACCGGACCGCCCCCTGGCGGGCCTGGCTCTACCTCCTCCGTGAAAAGATGGGGCGCCTTCCGGAGGACGGAGGCTATCGTCGTCCCCTCGAGTATCGGGCCGAGCTCGACCTCCTGAAGCAGTCCCTGCAGGACGCTGGCGCCCAACGTTGCGTCACCGAATTCGTGCGCCCGCTGCAACGCCTCGAGGAGGTCTTCTCCTTTCATCTCGCGGCCATGGATGTCCGACAGAATTCGGCCACCCACGACCGTGCTTTCGCCGAAATCCTCAGTGCAGCCGGCGTCGCCGGAGGCGAGAACTTTTCTTCCTGGAGCGAGGAGAAACGGCTCAAGTTCCTCACTGCTGAACTGCGCAATCCCCGCCCTCTCCTCGCCCGCAGGCCAACGCTCCCGGAGAATGCCGACAACGTCCTCTCCCCGCTTCGTATTCTCGCCGATCAGTCGGAACAGTTTGGATCCGGTGGCCTCGGCCAGCTCATCGTGAGCATGACCCGGCAGGCTTCCGACCTTCTGCTGGTGCACCTCCTTGCCCGCGAGGCCGGTCTCGCCGAATTCAGCCCCGCCGGCCAGTGGCGGTCGACCCTTCCTGTCACCCCTCTTTTCGAAACCGGAGACGACCTCACCCACGCCGATGCGATCCTGCAGGATTACTTCTCCGCCCTTGATGGCCCGCCAGCATCAATTCAACCCGCCATGGTCGGCTACTCCGACAGTAACAAGGATGCCGGGGTTTTTGCCAGCCAGTGGGGGATTCATCGTGCGCTCGAACGAATCGCGACAGTCTGCGAGGAAGCAGGCTCCACGGTCCAGTGCTTCCATGGCCGAGGCGGCACCATCGGCCGTGGCGCCGGACCGACTCACTGGTTCCTTCGCTCCCTGCCGCCCGCCTCTCTCGCAGGTCCTGTTCGCTTTACCGAGCAGGGTGAGGTCCTCCCCCGGAAGTATGCCCATGAGGGCAACGCCCACTACCACCTGGAACTTCTTGTGGCCGGCGTCTCCGCGGCCGTGACCACTGCCTCCCGCAGCTCTGCCGTTCCCGACCAGCACCGGACAGCCCTCGACCACATCGCCGATCAAAGCACCGCGGCCTATCGCGGGTTGCTTGAGACTCCGGGATTTGTCGACTTCTACCGGGAGATCACTCCGATCGACGCCCTCGAGGCGGGAACTTTCGGCTCTCGTCCCCCCAGACGCACAGGATCGGCCGAAAATACCCTCGACGACCTGCGCGCCATCCCCTGGGTTTTTTCCTGGACGCAGTCCCGTTTCTACCTCCCCGGGTGGTTCGGCGTCGGCTCCGGGCTCGCGGCCCTGAAGTCCAGCGACCCCTCTGCCTACCAGCACCTTCGCGAGGCGCGCAAGGAGATCCCGCTGCTCCACTACCTCCTCAATAATGTGGAAAGTGGCCTTGTCAGTGCCGATCCCGACATCATGACATCCTATGGGGCGCTCTGCCAGGACGAGGCCCTCCGCGACCAGATACTCGAACAGATCCGCCTCGAGTTCGCACTCACCCGGGCCCGCCTTGCCGATTTCTTCGGGAGCGATTTTTCCAAGAGACGCCCCCGCCTGAACCGCACCATCGCCCTGCGGGACCACCCCCTCCGGCTGCTGCACTCTCAGCAGCGTGCCCTCCTCGTCGAATGGAGAGCTGCCGGGCGGCCCGTCACCGAGTCCGCCAAGGCCTCCAAGTTCAATCCCCTCTTTCTGGCCCTCCAGCTCAACATCAACGCCATCGCCAGCGGCCTTCGGGAAACCGGCTAGCGTGATTCAACCGAGCGCCGGGTCCCACTCCGAGTGTCCGGGATGCCTTCAGGGCCGGCGATGCCCACAGCCACACCGCCGACCCTCACCACTGCCCGGTCGGGCGAAAACTTCTCTACGGAGACACTCGGAAGGATCCTTGCCGTTCGACCTGCGAGCCTGGACTGGCGCCGTGCCTTCAGGCCTGCAAGGAACCATCGTCACGACTTGATCCGCTGATCGCAAACTGCTCCGTGAGAGCGCGGTTGCAGGCGGCGATCAGGACAATGATCGGGACCGCGAGGCCAAAAAATATCAAGCTTGTCATCTCTGCTTTTCAGGCCCGGGGTTTACGCTGCGGCGGGCGACTTAACGCTCTCCGTGGATTCCAGCCTCGCGGCCAGCTCTGCCATTGGACACTCCAAAACCACGCTCAACAGGCGCAGGTAGGCCGTCTGGACAGCAGGGCAGGCTTCTTTCTCGGCTTTTCTACTTTCGACTTCGGTCAAATATGAAATTGCGTTCATTGTTCACTATTTGTTGCACCCAAAACTTACACTATAAATGAAACGTGCAAATAATATCCCTATTAAAGCTCCATAATTGTATTTTTGTTTATTTTCTGTTGAAAGAATTAGGCGCTGGACTACCTTCCGTGTGAATGAATCAGGGAAACAGCCAGAGTTTTGGAATTGGCGCTGTCGCGCGTCGCACAGGCCTCAGCACCTCCAACATCCGTATGTGGGAGGCTCGCTACAGCGCCGTGGAACCCCATCGCACACCTACCAACCGAAGGCTCTACTGCGCCCGGGACGTGGAACGCCTTACCGTTCTGCGGAACCTTACCCAGCGGGGCCACGCAATCGGGAACATTGCGCACTTGGACCTCGAGGCTCTCAAGACCTGCCTGGACGAGGAAGTCGCCACGCCCGCCACCCCGCAGCACCGCGTTCTCGTGGTGGGAGAAAGTCTCGAGAGAGTCGTTCGCGCTGGGACGATTCCCGGCCAGCAGCTCGTCGGCTCCTTCCCGGACCTCTCTGGAGTCACTTCCTCCAAGGAAATCCCCGAGAGCGACTTCGTCCTGATTGAGACCGAGACCCTCTTCCCCGAAACGATCGCATCCGTACGCGAGCTGATCCAGAGCACCAAGGCTTCCCACAGCATTCTCATCTACCACTTCACCACCTCCCGGACAGCCACTGCCCTCGCCAAGGCCATTCCGGGGTTGACCCTCCTGGTTGCTCCGGTCAGCGACGCCCAACTGCGCCGGGAATGTCTTCTCCGCTTTCAGGCCCTTCAGGATGGCGGTGCCGTCTTACCCACTGACTCGGGCCCTCTGCCTGAGAGGCTTTACACGCAACACCAGCTGGCCCGGCTGGCTCAGTTGACGACTACTGTCGATTGTGAATGCCCCCAGCACCTCGCTGGACTCCTGAAGAGTCTCTCCGCCTTTGAGAAATACAGCGGCGAGTGCGAGGACCGTAATCCCAAGGATGCCGTTCTCCATACCTTTCTCCACCGCACCACGGCCAAGGCCCGCCGCTCCCTCGAGGAAGCCCTCCAGCACGTGCTGCAAAGCGAGGGGATCTCGCTCTCTCCCTGACAGCTCTCCCGCACTCCCCAAGGCCCATGCCGAATTTCGCCCAGCCCGTGGTTGCTCCCTTTCCGATCCCGCAGTCACCGGTCCTCTTCCAGTCATGGCAGAATCTGCTGTTTCTCCACTGGGGGTGTCGTCCCGATAGTCTCGCCGACCGACTTCCGCCCGGGCTGGACCTGGACACCCATGGTGATCAAGCGTGGCTCGGCATCATCCCCTTCGAGATGCGCGGCGTCCGTCCCCGGCGACTCCCTCCCGTTCCCGGGCTCTCCAACTTCCTCGAACTCAATGTTCGTACCTACGTCCGGGACCGGTCAGGCGTTCCGGGCGTATGGTTCTTCTCTCTCGACGCCAACAGCAGGCTGGCCTGCACGATTGCGCGTTCGAGGTTCCACCTGCCCTACCGTAACGCCACCATGCAAACACAGGGACGGCAGCAGATCTCCTACACGACGCGCCGAAGGGGGGCCTCCCAGGAAGCCGTCTACCGTTTCGCGGCGCAAGGCCCTGCCACCCCCGCAACGCCCGGCTCCCTCGAGCACTTCCTGCTCGAACGTTATATTCTCTACGCCTCCAACAGCAGGAGCGGCCAGTTGCTCTGCGGGCGCGTTCATCACAAGCCCTACCGGTTTCGCGAGGTCAGGCTGGAGGAGTGTTCCACCCTGCCGCTGGAGTGGAATGGACTCCCCCTGCCCTCCTCCGCTTTTCCCGATCACGCCTGTCTGGTGGATCGTACTGATGTCTCCGTTTACGGCCTCAAGCCTCTCCAGGACCCCTCCCACCCTCTCATCACCCCATGACCAAGACCTTCCTCCTTGCCGGTGGAACCTCCGGCATCGGCCGGGCCACCGTCGAACTCCTCGCCGATGGAGAATGCCATCTCCTCTGCGCCTGCCGACAACCCGATCTTCTGCCGGACCTTCCCGGGGTGGAGGGCACACCCTTCGAAGCAACCGAACCCAACCCCGACCTCGCGCTGCCCGAACGCCTCGATGGCATGGTGTATTTTCCCGGCTCCATTCGCCTCAAACCCTTCCATCTCCTGCGGGACGAGGACTTTCTTGAGGACCTTCAGGTCAACCTGCTTGGCGCCGCGCGCCTCCTCCGCCTCGCCCTGCCAGCGTTAAAGCGCAGCGGGCAGTCCTCCGTGGTCTTCTTCTCCACCGTGGCAGTAGGTCAGGGCTTTCCCTTCCACGCCGGCATTGCCGCAGCCAAGGGAGCGCTGGAGGGCTTTGCCCGCTCCCTTGCCGCTGAGTTTGCACCCACCATCCGGCTCAACTGCATCGCGCCGTCCCTGACCAATACCCCGCTGGCAAGCCCCTTCCTGGGGAGCGAACCCAAGCGAGAGGCCTGTGCCGGCCGCCACCCCCTGCAGCGCATCGGTGAACCGCAGGAAACAGCCAAGCTTGTCCGCTTCCTTCTCAGCGAGGACTCCGGATTCATGACCGGGCAGGTCCTCGGACTCGACGGAGGCCTCTCAGCCCTCCGGACGCAGTGAGCACACTTCCCTCCAAGCTCTCCAAACAATCTCCTGAGTCAATACTCACACGAAAACACAACAAACCAAAGCAATGAAAGTCATTATCAGACCACTCCTCGCACTCGCCATCCTGTCATCCACTGCACTTGCCGACTCCAAGAAGGCCGACATCGTCGACACTGCCGTGGCAGCCGGCTCCTTCAAAACACTGGCCGCAGCCCTCAAGGCCGCCGACCTCGTCGAGGCTCTCAAGGGAGACGGGCCCTTCACGGTCTTTGCCCCCACCGACGAAGCCTTTGCCAAGCTCCCCAAGGGAACGGTGGAATCCCTCCTCAAGCCGGAAAACAAGGCCACCCTCAGCGACATCCTCACCTACCACGTGGTCAGCGGCAAAGTGCCCGCCCGGAAGGCTCTCAAGCTGGAGTCCGCCACCGCCCTGAACAAAAAGGAGATTACCCTCAACGTCCGGGATGGCGCCCTCTACCTCAACAAGAGCAAGGTCGTGACAACTGACATCCGGTGCACGAATGGCATCATCCACGTCATTGACGCCGTGCTCCTGCCGTCCGCGGACAAGGAGGTAAGCCAGACCGGCACCCAGGAGCTCATGACCGTGGCCATCGAAAAGGGCGTGAGACTCTTCAACCACGGCCAGCACGGCGCCTGCGCGGACCTTTACGAAATCGCAGCCCGGGCCTCTCTCCGAATGACGGACACCGCACTCAACGCCCACGATCGCAAGGCTCTGCAGGCCGCCTTGCAGGCAAGTGCCCACAGCCGCTGTGACACCACCCGGGCATGGACGATGCGCCGAGCCCTGGACCGCGTCATGGCCTCGACCCGCTGAACATCCTCCTCCCCCAAAGCTTCTCCAGCCGTCCGGCCGGACAGTGAAGAGCCTGCCGTTCCCGGCAGGCTCTTCCTTGGACGCCACGGCTTCTTGAAAAGCATCTCCCAGCAGGTCCCTTCCAGGCCGGATGCTCTCCCGTCCCGGTGCAGGGCTCGAGCAGGCGCCTGAAAAGCGGATCCCCCGCCAAGCTCTCACAGGTCTCCTTCGACAGGGGACGACCGTTTAGGTTCGGCGCGCGTTCACCCCCGTTACGCACGCATCCGCGACACGCTCCGCAGGCGAGGCCCGGCACTGTTCTTCCATCATCCAGCCAACGGCCTCCGGGATCAGGGACGGAAAATCCATTAGCTCGTTCTTGACCCTTCTGCGCTGCCCCCGAATGTTTTCGTCATCCCCCCACTGACCCTCCGACCTCTCCTTCGTCTCTGTTTACTTCCCCTGCTCGCCTCCGCCCTCCCGGCTTCTGTCGAGGTCAATCGGAACTACAGCTACTGCTATTTTGAAAACGGCCACCCACCGACCCTCGGCCCCAAGCGCCGGCAATTCACCACGGCCTACAGCGAGACCCGGGCCAACCCCGACATCATCATCGAGACGGGCCACTATAGCCTGCGCCTCGAATGTGATACCGTCCGGTTGAGTGGTTTCGATGCCCTCCAGGGGTCCGACTACCTCTCCGCCCTCACCAATGATGTCACCACCTTCTCCGACGCGGCATTCGAGCTCGTGGCCTTCATTGGAGACGAAGAGTACACCTGCACCTCGGCGGACCTGCAGGATAACGAGAACCAGTATTTCCGATTCATCGAAGGGGGCCAGTATGTGCAGCGTTTCGATCTTACCCGGCTCAGGTTCGTGTCCGTGACCGGGGCGGAACTCATCGGGCGGCTCGAGGTTACGGCCTGGCCCGACCACGTCACCTTCACACTCGACTGCAGCGGGGTCCCGGGCGTGACCCGGACCGCCATCCGCCTGACTCCCCCCGGGCAGCAGGCTCTCACCAGCGAGAACCCGGGCCAGGTGAATCACCTCTCCACAAGGCCGCATCGAGGGGATACCTACGGGGGCTATGCCAGCCCCGGGTTTGTCTCCGAGGCCCGGAGGAGCAACGGGACCAGTCTTACGCATGCCTGGGACGAGGAGATAGCCGGAATCCGGCTCGAACTGCCCACGCCCAATTTCGGTTTCACGAATCCCAGCACGCGCAACACGGTCTACGAATACACTTTCCGGGCGAGCAACCCGACCAGCACGGCATTGCAGCTTCCCCTCGTTTTCGCTCCCAGTCATGCCCGCCACGTCACCGGCACCTCCATGATCCTGTGTCGTCCGGACGGAAGTCCCAGTGGCATTCCCGTCCAGCTCTCCAAGAACTGGCACGGCACCGCGGGCAGCACTCCGCACGCCGGGCGGTGGATGCGCGGCTACACCATGATTCCCCTCGCTCCCGGCGAAACAAGGGATTTTCGACTCCGGATCGTCTACGGATACTGGGGGAACGGAACGGTCGCAGCCGTCTCACACTCCTCCCTGTCATTGATCGGCTGGTCCACCCGCAACACGTGGAAATGGGATGAGGCGGCCCTTGGTGCCTGGGGAGAATCAATGACCTACGATATTTCCCAGCACGCCGGCGGAGCAGTGATCGGGGATGTCCGCCCTACCTTCACGACTCCCTTCAATGGTGGAACCGAACACAACTGGACCGAGAACGTCGGCGGCGGTGACTTCCTCAACTACACCAACAGCGCGAATCTCTATATCCCCGGCAAGAGACTGAAGACCTGTTACCGGTGGACCGGACCCAACATCACCGAGGTTCTCTACTCCGGGGTAAGCTCCGACGACAAGATCAGGTTCATCTGCACCACGCGGGGCGTGGCCACCCTTGATTACCACCGGAGGTTTCACAGCTACCGCTACGAGTTCCTTGAGGATGTAACCAATCCCCGCCGCCTGACCTTCTTCCAGACGGCGGCCGATTACTATATGACGACCAGTTTCGCGGACTACTACCTCGGGAACGCCGGGGGCAAGACCACGGAACGGACCGCCAATCCCGGAGGCAATTCCTACAAGGAACCCTCCCTGCCCTTCTCCTCAGGGTGGCTCGCCGTCAATGACCTGACGACCTCTACCGGACACGCGGCCAATGGCTACCGAGGCCTCATCGCCATGTCTTCCACCCTGAACGGGCAGCCCCTGGAAACCCGCCTCCACCCCTACGGCCGGACGTGGGGCCAGAGCACGACCCTCTTCGACCTGAGCAGCAGTTCCGTACGACGCTCGTATGCAGCCGGGGACGTGGTCGAGGGCAAGGTCGGCTTCATTCTCCCCGCCAAGTCACCGGCCGTCTACTGGGGCGAGGACAGTGAATTCTCCAACCGGATCGCAAGTCATTCCGAACCCTGGCAGTCCGTTCATGACGAGTATCGCTACAACCACGAGCTCGACCTGAGCGTCGAGCGAGGCACCGTCAACCACAACTACCCGCTCGACCTGACGGCCACGGGTGAGCACGTCCTCGCCGAATTCTCCATCAACAGCGGGGGAATCGGCCACCTTCCCGTCATCGTCCGGGAGGTCAGCCCGCAGACCACGGTGGAGGTCCAGCGCTTCCTCAACGGCTCCTGGCAGGCCCTCGAGGGCGTTGCCATCGCGGCGCATGACTACTACCAGGGCTACTACAATGCCTCCGGCACAATGGATTACGCCTTCAGCCTGAAGCGCCCGACCTCCGATCTCTCGCAACCCTGGAAGATCCGCATCGTGGCTCCTGGCTTGCAAAGTTCCTACAATCTCTGGCGCCTCAACTACTTCGGAAGCACCGACAACTCCGGGGACGCGGCTGATCACCACGATGCCAACGGGAACGGCCTCTCCAATCTTCTCGACTTCGCCTACGGGTTCGACCCCGCCGGCCCCGGCAGTTCAGGTGCTCTCCTGGAGGTCAGCAACCCGGGGCCGGAGGGAGTGATCACCAGGCATGGCGGGATGCGATTCTGGACTGACCCGGAGACCGGCCGGGTCTTCATGCGCTATGCGCGCCGCACCGACCACGCAAGTGTGGGTCTGACCTTCACCCACCAGTTCAGCAGGGACTTGAGCACCTTCGAGAACCTTCCCGGGGCAGGAGAAGTCATCGGATCAGGAACAGGAGACGGCGGCATTCCTGTGGAGGCCGTCCAGGTCCCTCTCCCACTCGTTCTTCCCGGGAGCGGAGGCCGGGCACGCTACGGGAGAAACGAAGTCTCCCTCACCCCCTGAGCCTGACCGGGTCCACGAACGGGATGTTAACGAATAGAGCTCGCATGACACGGACTCCGCAGGCAATCTGAACTTTGGTCGTAAACGCTGGCACCAGGCTTCCCCGACTTCTTTTTTCTCACAATCCTGAGCGCGTCCCTCGGCGCCCACCCAAATCACAATCTGCGCCACCGGGAGCAGACCAGCCCTGACCCCGCACGCATTATTCTGACCTGGACGGGAGATTCCTCGACGAGCCAGGCGGTGACCGAGCACCGACGAATTCATGGTCGAGGCCCTTGCCGAAATCGTGCCGGCCCTGCGAACAGACAATCCTGCTGATCGCAACCCCGACCACATCATTAGCCGGGTGCAACCCACCCCCGAGCTTCCCCGCGTGTCCTTGGAGGTCAACGCGCACGGATAGCGCCACCGGCTGGGTGGGTGTTGGTTTTTGCCCTCACCCCAACCCGGGGCTCCTCCAGTCTCATACGGTCGTCAGCCCCACCAACTCTCCTGGCCGGGGAGACGGGCAGTAAAAATCATCCGGGATCGCAGCGAGGTTCTCACAGATCAGATCAGGTCGGTAGGCAAACTCGGCCGTCTCCTCCCGCGTGGTGTGCCCGCTGAGGACCAGCACGGTCCGGTATCCCAACTGCACTCCCCCCAGGATGTCGGTATACATCGTGTCCCCCACCATGATGGTCTCGCTCGTCCGAAGGCCGATTTCGTGGCGGGCAGCCATCATCATCACCGGGCTTGGCTTTCCAACCGAGAAGGCACCCCGTCCCGTGGCCTTCTCGATCATCGCGACGATCGCTCCGCAGCCGGGCCGGATTCCACTCTCCGTCGGACAGCTGGTGTCCAGGTTTGTCGCAATCAGGCGGGCCCCACACTCCACCAGCTGGACCGCTCGCTCGATCATCTCAAACGTCTGGGATCTCCCCTCTCCCACGACCACGTAATCGACCTCCTCGTCCGCAATGGTATAGCCATTGTGGTAAAGGGCCTGCACCAGGCCGCTGTCCCCGATCACGTAGGCCGTTCCCCCCGGTTTCTGCGCAGCAAGAAAGCGGGCCGTGGCCATCGCGCAGGTGAAGACGTCCTTCTCGGAGGACTCGATTCCCATCCTGCACAGCTTGTGCGCGACATCCCGACGCGACCGCTGGCTGTTGTTGGTCAGGAAAATATAAGGAACACCCTTTTCCTTGAGGCGGCCGAGGAACTCACCTGCGCCCGGTATCAGCTGGTGACCACGGTAGATCACTCCGTCCATATCCAGCAAGAACCCGCTACGATGCATCCGGCAGATCAAAGCAGAACAGATGCCAACCAAAAACAGCCTGCGCAAAAATGGCGGCGGGCAAGGAAGTTCTTCACCCATGCCCCTGCCAGCCTCCAGATCCCAGAAGCAGGCGGGGAGCAGAGGTCCCGGACCTCCCCTGCGGTTGAAGTCCGTTCCTACTTTCCCCGGCGGCATGAGCGCCTCTATGGTGAGGCTGCCATGAGGATCATTTGTGTTTGTGCACTCGCTCTCACCACCCTTCTTGCCGGGGGATGCAAGACCGTCACTACGCCGGCGACGACCCAGCAGTTGCAGAAGACCTACCTCGAAGAGTTTGGAACCGTTCTCACCATCAGGGAAATCGCATACAATGACTCGCCCGACGATGGCAGCGGGATCATTGGCGGGGTGATCGCAGGGGCACTGGTTGGATCGGATGATGGGGCGGCTGTCGAAGGCGCCCTGTTGGGTGGATTGCTTGGGGGGATCAGCGAGAACTTCGCGGACAAGACCGCCTATGAGATTCGCGTCCGGAAGGATGGTGGAGAAGTGGTAACCGTTCTCCAGCGGAAGCGGGCCCTCAGGGGGCTCCGGGCCCGGGACCGGATCCGTATCCTGACGGACTCCTCCGGTGGGACCATTCTCGAGAAGACCCCCTCGATGCCCACGTGATATCAGGACGTTTTTTGCGACCCGGGAATAGGCTGAGAATGGAAGACCACCTGCTTCCCGGTTCCCCAGTGGTTCCACCCCTGCCTGGGGACCGGTGCCCTGGGAGGATCCCGTTCACCCAGAACCTTCCACCCGCATAAACTCCCCTTCCAGACAGACCCGGGAGTGTCTTTCACAGCCGATTGAATGAAAGTGCGCACGAGAGGACTCGAACCTCCACGATGTTGCCATCACTAGATCCTGAATCTAGCGCGTCTACCAATTCCGCCACGTGCGCTGGGAAATCGGGGCGGCAGAGAAGCACCGCGGGAACCCGAATGCAATGCCTTTTGCACAATCCTGTCCCCGGGTGCCGTTTCATCGTTGCAAACTGCCGCAAAGAACCAACGATTCCCCAATGAAGATGAGAATTTCCCCTCTCGGACCCCTCCTCCTCGTCCTGCTGGCCGGACCCCTCCTCCCGCTCTCGGCGCGCCCGGAACGGGTCGATCCGGTGGAGTGGGCCCACGAGGACAGCGACATCGCCGTCGACAAGGACGTCCGCTTCGGGGCCCTCACGAACGGACTGCGCTACGCCATTCGCAGCAATGCGGAACCTCCGGGCCGCGTGTCTCTCCGTCTTCACATTGATGCCGGCTCCCTGCACGAGGACGACGATCAGCGCGGGGTCGCTCACTTCCTCGAGCACATGGTCTTCAACGGCAGCAAGAACTTTCCCGACGTCGAGAACCTCCTTGGCCGCATGCAGCGCCTCGGGATCGCCTTCGGGGCCCACGCCAACGCCTACACCTCCTTCGACGAGACGGTCTACATGCTCGACCTCCCCAACCTCAAGGACGACACCCTCAAGCTTGGCTTCGACGTGATGCGCGATTTCGGGGACGGAGCCCTTCTCGCCTCCGGGGAAATCGACAAGGAACGCGGGGTCATCCTTTCCGAGAAGCGCTCCCGGGATTCTGTCGAGATGCGCCTCATGGAGCAGCAGTTCAAGTTCCTCCTGCCCGACTCGCTGATCACCCACCGCTTCCCCATCGGGACCGAGGAGATCATCAAGAGTGCCAAGCGTGACCGCTTCACGGCCTTTTATTCAGACTACTACATCCCCAGCAGGATGACCTTCGTGGTGGTGGGAGATATTGATCCTGACGAATACGAGGATCGCATCGTGGAAGCCTTTGCCTCCATGAAGAATCCTGCCCAGGCCGGGGCCGAGCCCAAGATGGGCGACATCCCGGGGGGGTTCAACTTCCAGGCTGCGGTCTTCTCTGACAAGGAGGTGAAGAGCGATGAACTCGCCCTCGGCTTTGTGCAGAAGTACGAACCCCGGCCGGACAGGGCCGCCACCCGCATCGAGCGCATGCCTCTCAGCGTGGCCAACTCGATCATCGGCCGCCGCTTCGACGTTCTCGCCAAGAAGGAGGGATCTCCCATTTCCTCCGGCAGCGCCGGGCGTTTCGAATGGTTCAACGCCATCGAATTCGGATCGATCGACGTCACTCCGGTGGAAGGAAAGTGGAAGGAGGCGGTTTCCATCATGGAGCAGGAGCTGCGCCGCGCCCTGGAGCACGGCTTTACCGGGGCCGAACTCGATGAAATCAAGGCGCATATCCGCAACGGGGCCGAGCAGGCCGTCAAGAGTGCCGATACCCGCCAGTCCCAGTCCCTCGCCATGGGGCTTATCAGCAGTATCAACAGCGGGCGGGTCTTCACGCACCCTCGAGAGTCCCTCCGCATCACCGGGATGGCCCTCGACGCCCTCACCGCCGAGAAGTGCCACCAGGCCCTCCGGAGTTTCTGGAGGGGCAAGGACCTCACCATCACGCTCACCACCAAGGTCGCTCCCGAAGACGGCGAAAAGGTCCTCACGGCCCTGTATCGGGAAAGCAATGCCGTCAAGGTCACTCCCCCCGAGCAGAAAGCCGCCCTGCAATTTGCCTACACCGACTTTGGCAAGGCCGGAACGGTCACCTCGCGGAGGGAGATCGAAGGCCTTGGGATCACCCAGCTCACTCTCTCGAACAACGTGCGGGTCAACCTGAAGAGCACCGACTTCCAGAAGAACTCGGTCAGCACCCACGCGCGATTTGGTAATGGCAAGCTGAGTCAGCCCGCCGACAAGCCCAACCTCGACCTCTTCGCCGGCATGCTCATGAATGCGGGCGGGCTCGGCAAGCACAGTAGCGACGACCTCCAGCGTATCATGGCGGGCCGCAACGTGGGCACGCAAATGGCGATCGACGACGATTCCTTCACTGTCAGCGGGGGCACCACTGCCGAGGACCTCGAGCTTCAATTGCAACTTCTCTGCGCGGGCCTCACTGACCCGGGCTACCGGGAAGAAGCCCTCCGCCAGTTCCGCAAGATGCTCCCCATGCTCGACTCGCAACTGAAGTTTACGATGGGAGGCGCGATGGCCGACATGCAGGCTTGGTCCCGCGGGGGCGACGGTCGCTTCGCCAAGCCGGACACCGCGGTTCTCGCCGGGTATTCCGCCGGGGACGTGAAGGAGTGGATCGGCTCCGAGCTTGCCTCCTCCTACCTCGAGCTCAGCCTCGTGGGTGACTTCGACATCGAGAAGGTGATCCCGGTTCTCCTCAAGACCGTGGGCGCACTCCCCAACCGCTCCAGCACCCGTCCCGCCCTCAGCGACGAGCGGAAGCTGAACCTGCCCGCGCTCCCGGCCACCAGGAAGTTTACCTACACCTCCAAGATTCCGCAGGCTGCCTCAATGGTCGGCTGGCGCATCCCCGCCGTGACCGAGGATATCCGGGAACTCCGGCGCCTGAACGTCCTCGCCTCGATCCTGGATGACCGGCTGCGCACCAAGCTTCGCGAGGAACTCGGCGCCACCTACAGCCCGCAGGCCCACGCGAACGCCAGCATGGTATTCAACTACGGCAACCTCACCGCCATGTCGATCGGGGCGCCCGCCGATGTCGCCAAGGTCACCAAGATCATCCACGAGATGGGTCTCGAACTGGGAGCGAAGGGAACGACCCAGGACGAACTCGACCGGGCCCTGAAGCCCATCCTCTCCAACCTCGAGAAGACCCTTCGTAACAATGGATACTGGCTCAACACCGTGATGGCCCAGAGCCAGGCCGAGCCCTACCGGCTTAACTGGGCCCGGGGCCGCGATCAGGATTACGGCTCCATCAAACTCGAAGAGATCAACGCCCTGGCGGGGAAATACCTCGTCAGTGGCAACGCCGCCCAGGTCACCATCCTGCCCGAGGAGCCCCCCGGGGAGGAGAAGAAGGAGGACCGCCCGGCACAGTAGGCGCAGGCCCGGCGAGCGGCAAACCGGGGCTTCTACGGAACGCAGGGACTACAGCCCCTTGTCCGTGACCGCTCCTTCACTGGCGGAGGTCACCGCGGCCGCATACTTCGCCAATACCCCCCGGCGGTAGCGTGGCTCGGGCCGCGTCCAGGCCTCCTTGCGGGACGCCAGTTCGTCTTCGCTGAGGTTCACCTTGATCTGGTTGGCGACTGCATCGATCGTGATCTCGTCCCCCTCCTCGAGCAGACCGATCGGACCACCTTCGAAGGCTTCGGGCGTGATGTGCCCGACCACGAACCCGTGGCTTCCGCCCGAAAACCGACCGTCGGTAATCAGGGCCACACTGTCGCCCAGGCCCCGCCCCATCACCGCAGCGGTGGGCCCCAGCATCTCTCGCATTCCCGGCCCGCCCTTCGGTCCTTCCCGGCGAATCACGATGACATCACCAGCGACGATCGCCCCCTCCAGGATCGCCTTCATGGCCTCCTCTTCCGAGTCAAACACCCGCGCGCGTCCAGTGAAGGCTTCTCCCTCCTTGCCCGATATTTTTGCCACCGCCCCGCCCGGTGCCAGGTTGCCATACAGGATGCGGAGGTGGCTGTCCGACTTGATCGGATTATCCAGCGAGCGCACAATCACCTGGTCGGCAGGATACTCCAGGTCCGACTTGGCAAGATTCTCCGCCATCGTGCGTCCGGTCACGGTCAGGCAGTCGCCATGGAGAAGCCCCCCCTCCAGAAGCATTTTCATGAGGGGGACGGTGCCCCCGATCTCAACCAGGGGTGCCATCTCGAATTTTCCACTTGGCTTCAGGTCCGCGAGAACAGGGACCTTTTTCCCGATTTCAGTGAAGTCATCGATCCCCAGCTCAACCTCGGCGGCATGAGCCATGCCGAGAAGATGCAGGACGGCGTTGGTCGACCCGCCCAGGGCGATCACCAGGGTGATTGCATTCTCGAAGGCCTTGCGGGTCATGATATCGCGGGGCGTGATTCCCTTTTCCAGCATCGCCAGGACGGCTGCGCCGGCATCAAAACAATCACGCAACTTGTCATCCCCAACCGCAGCCTGCGCTGAACTGTTGGGCAGGCTCATGCCGAGGGCCTCAATCGCACTCGCCATGGTGTTGGCGGTGTACATCCCGCCACAGGACCCTTCTCCCGGGATGGCATTTTCCTCCACGGCCTGCAGGTCGGCATCAGAGTATTCTCCGCTCGCATGCTTTCCGACCGCCTCGAACACCGAGACAATATCGAGCGACTTCTCCTCCCCCTGGATGGTCGCGCACCCGGGAAGGATCGTGCCCCCGTAGACAAAGACCGAGGGACGGTTGAGACGGGCCATCGCGATGATGCAGCCTGGCATGTTCTTGTCACAGCCACCGATCGTGACCACTCCATCGAAGCCTTCGCATGCGGTCACCGTCTCGATCGAGTCCGCAATCACCTCGCGGCTCACGAGGGAGTATTTCATCCCCTCCGTGCCCATTGAGATTCCGTCCGAGATGGTGATCGTATTGAAAATGACCGACTTCCCCCCGGCGGCATCGATTCCCTTCGCGGTCTCCCGTGCGAGGCGGTCAATGTGCATGTTGCATGGCGTCACCTGGCTCCAGGTGGACGCGACCCCGACCTGGGCCTTGTCAAAGTCTTCGCGCTTGAAGCCCACCGGGTAGAGCATGGCACGGCTGGGAGCCCGGTCCGGGCCGTCCAGCACGATCGAGGAATGCTTGCGCTTGGGGTCGTTGCTCATGGGCGGGACTCTTCCAGACCCTGAGCAGGCGTCAAGGGAGGAGCACACCATCTCCAAACCCCGCTCCGCGCGGAAGCTCAAGCTCCCCAGCACAACGTCAACCGGCAGCAATGGGCGAGTACGGGCACTCGTCCTCGGGGGCTCGTCGTTCTCGGTGCACTTCATCTTCTGCGCGAGCCCCACGTCCTCGTCCGCGATCATCACGTGGAAACCCTCGTCCGAAGGAAGCCTGGT
>CAWWCX010000015.1:0-24094 GCA_963935445.1 uncultured Roseibacillus sp. | reverse complement strand
GCTTGACTGCATTTTCGTGATGCTCCGCGAGTTTGTGAAGAGATCCGTAGTCAGGTTTGAATGTGCCCCATGCTTTTTGCAGGGGCTCCCGTTCCACTCCGCTCACTACTGCAAATTCCGAGGTGAGCTTCTGGTATGTATACTGGACCTTTTTGGAGGTCAGGAACTTGAGGAGAGCGAGGGCTTGAGCACGGTTCTTCGCTCCCTTGACGATTCCGCCACCACTGATATTCACGTGAGCACCGCGGTCACCTTGATTGGGAAAGATCACGCCCACGGCCGCGCGGGCCGCACGGTCTTTTGGGTCGTCCGACTTCTCGAGAATCCCGAGGTAGTAAGTATTGGTCACGGCAAGTTCCCCGAGGCCCTGAGCGACCGCCCGCACCTGGTCTCGGTCACCACCCTGAGGGGGTCGAGCCATGTTTTTCTGAACACTGGAAGCCCACGAGAGCGCGGGGCCGCGGCCTTCGGCGGCCAGAATGGAGGCGAGAAGGGACTGGTTGTAGACACTGCTCGAGGAGCGAATGAGGAGGCGACCCCGCCACTCCGGGGAGGCCAGGTCCTGGTAGGTCTTGGGGAGATTGTTACCGGCTCGTTCGATCGAATAAACGATCACGCGGGCGCGCATGGTAATGGGAATCCATGTAGAGTTCTGACCAATCATGTCGGCCGGGAACCGGTCCGTCAGGTCCTTGTCCGTGACCTTGTCGAGCAGGCCTGCTGCGTCGGCGCGATCGAGGGCGGCGGCATCGACCGAGATGTAGAGGTCGGCCTGAGGTGAGCTTTTCTCTGCCTGAAGGCGAGAAAGCAACTCATTGGCTCCTGCCTTGATGACTTTGACGTCGATCCCGGTCTGCTTTGTGAATGCTGCGAGAATTTCCCTGTCAGCGCTATAGTGTCTCTGGGTGTAGAGGCGAACTTCCTCTGCGGAGACGAGGTAGCTGGAGGCCAGCGCGACCAGGATGAAGTAGAAGAGTGATTTCATGATGCCAGTAAGAGATCGTTTTCCGGGACTCATTTTTCAATCGCCTGACTCAGATGATAGGGCTTCCTTTTCTGGGATTCCTCCCGGCTTGATTCAGGTATCTCCGGTAGGGTTTGACCCGTAGCGAGCTTTGTTTGATTTGTTCTGGCCTTGGGCCTGAGCACAACCTTGGTACGGATTCTGGAATCGATGTTGGAGTAGTTCATGAAGATTCTCTGGCAGATTTGACTGGAGGGAGAAATACCCTTAGCTGCTGGACTCTGCTTGCGGTGTATTTGGGAAGGTTAGCGATCAGTTGTTTTTTTCCGGGCCTTGGGCCCTGGTTTTCAGGAAAACCGGGCAAGCAGGCATCAAGCACCGGTCATTGAAGCGTTAGCAGCGGCGGATGATCGGTGGTTAGGGTAGCTCATCGTTCCGGTTTGCTTCGCTGGCGGGCCGGGCGGTTTCGTCAAATACAGGGGAGAGGGCTCGTCGTGATGGAGCGTCTTTGCATGCGGTCCCTCTCCCCGATGAAGCTGCATCAGAGGATTTCCTAAACTGCTTGAAGAAACTCGGAGGGCAGCAGGCCCTTTTCCGCCTCGAAGGCCTTGGAAAAGTGGCTGAGCGAGGAGTAACCGACTCCGAATGCCGCCTCTGTGACATTCGCGCCTCTGTTCAAAAGGCGTGCTGCGGCGTCGATGCGGATAGCCCGCAGGTGCTGCTGCAAGGTTTTCCCGGTGTCTCTTTTAACGCACCGGCTGAGGTATGGAGCGGAGCAGCCGCAGGTCGAAGAGAGGGATTCCAGGTCGAGAGCGTCTTCGTAATGTTCTTCGAGGTATGCGAGCGCACGATCTGTGAATTGGTTCGCGCGGTGGTTTTGCTGAACGCAAAAGGGCTCCTGACGATGGGAGAATAGATGAACTGCAAGGAGCTCGCCGAGTTTCGAGCGGTACCAGAGGGACTGGGCGGCAGGCGGGACCGGGGGGGTGCAGAACCAGTCAAGCAGGCGCTTTTCTTCGGACCACATGGGCCGCACCACACCAAAGCTGGTGTCTTCCTGCCCACTCAGGAAACGTCGAAATTCGGGATGGAGGTTGGATGTTCCGTTTCCGAAAAAGCGCAGTAGGAGATCCCGTGGTATGCTGAGAAGCACGAAGCGGTGCTGAGCCGGGCCGATTCTAGTAGCAACGGGGGTTGATGATCCGACGGTAAAAAGGCTCAGGGACTGGGGCCTCAGGTAGAGTCGTGTGCTTCCTTCCGCCATGACCAGAGATTCTCCTAACTGATTGAAACAGAAGCATACGCTGTCGGTTGGGAGAACCTCAGCCCATGAGGCGGAGGCTTTCAAGCTGCCCTCAAATAGCTGGATATTTCCATCGGCATCCTGATCGGAGCCTTGGTGGAGAATCTTGGCGGAGAGGCCGGCCACGCCCAAGTTTATTGATAATGAGTCTCAATAGCAATAATTTGGTTGATGCGGTGATTCTGGGGTTTAGATTTCGCCCGCAGGTAAGAAAAATGGAGAGTCAGCTGAGTCCAGTCCCACCGACCGCCGAAAATGTGGCATCGGCTTCGTGTGGGAGATGCTCGGAGGGGCAGGTCCCAACTTCTCTGGTGTGTCACTGCTTCCAGGTAACGCTGACCGAACTCCAAGTCGCTATCGAGCAGGGAGGGGCTCGCTCCTTGGAGGACTTGAGCTTTTTGACGAGGGCCGGGAATGGATGCCGAGGTTGCGTTTGCAAGCTGCACCGCGTGTTGGCGGGCCTGCCGCCGAACTGCGGGCGATTCGGATTGTGCGATGGGTGCGGTTGTGTGGAGGCTCTCTGCACATGTGCAGAGGGCTAGGACCGCCTCCCTCACTCGCCTGCTTTCATCTGCTGGGCGAGATATTGCTCGAGGCCCACCAGCTTGATGAGGTCAAATTGCGACTCAGCCCAGTCAATGCTCTCTTCGGATTCCACTACCATCCGCTCCATGAGGTCGCGGCTCCCGGCGTCCTTCTTCTCGATCGCAAGGGCAACCGCCTCATTGTAGGTCGCCACACCCTGCTTTTCCAAAGCGTAGCTGTTCTCGATTTGCTCCCTCGGAGTGGCTCCGACCTTGATTTCGTGGTAGCGGGCGATTTCAGGTACTCCACCAAGGTAGAGAATCCGGTCAATGACCTCCTCGGCGTGCTTCATCTCCTCGATGGACTCGTCGTAGAAGTGCTTCGCCAGCCGCTCCAGACCCCAGTCCTTGCACATCTTTGAGCTGATGAAATACAGGTTAATGGCGGTGAGCTCGATTGTGAGGCCGGCATTCAGAGCCTCGATGACTTGATGATCTCCTGACATTGCATGTCCACCATCGGGGAGTTTTTGCCTCATTCAAGTGCGAAAGCACGGCGAAACTTATTTGTATCGAGTCTCATTCTCAATTGTCGATGCAACCCAAGGGAGCGTCGGGAATTCTCTGCGCAGGGTGCAGGTTGTCCGGGGAGGCCCGCACACGCCCTCCACTCGCGCGGATGGGCCGTTGGGTCCATCATCCGAAGGGCGCGGTATTCCTGGCGGAGAGGGTGGGATTCGAACCCACGGACGCTTTAACACGTCGCACGATTTCGAGTCGTGTGCCTTAAACCGGACTCAGCCACCTCTCCGTAACAATTGGTGTCGGAATCATCCGGCGGGCGGCAAGCTAGGCACAGGGGCCAAGGCTGTAAAGGAGGGATTCGGAGGTGGAAGCTTCTCTTCGCGACCTGCAGGGATCGCGGGCTGATGGAGCTCCGCAGATTATTTGGAGCTTGCGTGTTGGAGCATTCTTAACGGTGCGTTAAGAAAAGCCTGATGATGATCCGGGAAATGCGCAGCGACGAGTGGCAGGCGGTGGCGGGGTTGATTCATTCCTCCACCAATGCCTGGTATGAGGCCAACCTGAATCGCTCAATTTTCCAGCGTGAGGACTCCTCCGGGTGTCTCGTCTTTCCCGAGGTGTATGAAGCGCTCGATCCCGGGTGCTGTCTTGTTGCGGACCCGGGAACAGGGCGCTTGGCGGGATCCTGTTTTTATCATCCGCGCGAGACACACGTTTCCCTCGGAATCATGAATGTAGACCCTGAGTTTGCGGGGCGGGGGGGGGCCCGTGAACTTCTCGGAGAAATTATCCGTCGTGCCGGCGATCTGCCCGTGCGCCTGGTTTCCAGCTGCATGAATCTTGATTCCTATTCACTGTATACCCGGGCGGGCTTTTCCCCCCGTGAGATCTACCAGGACATGTTTTTGCCCTCTGACAGGGCCTGTCCGGAGGCTCCGGCGGGGGCGGAGCGGGTGCGGGAGGCGCGCCCGGGAGACATCCCCGCCATGGTGGCCCTCGAGGAGGAAGTCAGCGGGATCCGGAGGGGCAGGGACTACGAATTCTTCCTGCGCAACGAGCAGCAGTTGTGGCGGGTTTTCGTCATTGAGGGTGAGGGTGGCCGTGGTGAGCTCGACGGGTTTCTCTGCTCAATCGATCATCCCGGCAGTAATATGCTTGGCCCCGGCGTGATGAGGGACGAAGGGGATGCCCTCGCGCTCATTCACGCCCAGCTCCGTGCGATGCCGGGCCGGCAGCCTGTCTTCCTCGTTCCCGCGAGGGCTGACTTCCTGGTAGCGTCCCTCTATGGGTGGGGAGCGCGTAACTGTGAGATGCACGTGGCCCAGGTGCGGGGTCCGGCTCAGGAATTCCGCGGGGTGACCATGCCAACCTTCATGCCCGAGACCGGATAGCAGGAGGCTGTCATCGGCGGCGTTTTCCCCGAGGGTGCTGATGTGCCGTAGTGGAAGAGCTGGTTCAATCTTCTCGGGAGTCGAAGACGTAGGTCTTGTTCTCCACCCGGACGTTGGGAGGGAACCTGTTCCTGTCGAAGAAGTCGTAGCCTTGTTTCAGATTGCGCCAGAACGGATGCCACTCACTGGAGCGGGCCGCTTCCATTCGCTTGGCGGTCATTCGGAATGGGAAGGCGTGCACACGAAAGAACTTCTGTCCCCCGGCGAGGGACGCGTGGCACAGGGTATAGATCTCTTCAATCATCTGGTCGGTCATCGCGAAGCATCCGATGGACACGCGATTACCGTGAACCATCAGGTGGGTTCCCGTTCGCGCGTGAGCCCGGTCGTAGCGATTCGGGTAGCCGAGATTGAAGGAGAGGTGGAAGCGGCTGTTGGGGTTCATGCGGTCAGGAGAAACGTAGTAGAACCCTTCTGGGGCCTGCAGGTCTCCCTCGCGCAGTTTCGGTCCAAGGCGGCCGGACATGGCTGCGACCCGGTAGGTTCGGAAGAGCTTGAAGGTCTTCCGGCCAGCCTCCCTGACAAAGAGTTCGAGTTCACCCTCCTCCTTCAGGATGCGAATGAAAACCGGGTCTCCGAAGCGCAGGCCCTGCTGGGCGAGTTCGCGGGCAAGGCGGGGCTGCACGCGATGAGCGACGGCGCGGGCGCGTTCGGAGGTGGGAAGGTCGCGGGGCGTGCTGTTCTGCGCATTCACATGGCTGGAAATCAGGACGAGGGAGAGAGCCCCGGTCATGAGGCCGATCGGAAACCGGCGCGAGAGGAAGTTCATGAGGTGCACTGCGGTTCGGGGCAGCCCGGCAGAAACGAGCAGGACGAGCGAGGGGGTGGAGATGGGCACTCTGCCACAGCCGGAGACGGCCGGAAAGCCTCCAGACCTGGTCGGAGATGGCGGTCCGGAGAAGGCCTGAACGACCCGTTGCGGAGAGATTTTCATTCCCGGGCGTGTCCCGGAATGTTGGCGGAGGGCCGGGCCGGGTGGATTTTTTCGCGAGGACGGCTGGCCTGCTTCCCTGCTGTGGTGGTAGGGAGTCCCCATGCAGCAGGATCAGGTCGAAGAGCGGGAGCCCATCGGGGTGATCGGGGGCAGTGGGCTCTACGAAATGGAAGGATTCGAGCAGAGCGAGGAGCGGGAGGTGGACACGCCCTTTGGAGCACCCTCGGATGCTCTGGTTGGCGGAACGCTGGCGGGGCGTCCCCTCTGGTTCCTGCCCCGACATGGGCGGGGCCACCGCATTCTGCCTCATGAGATCAACCACCGGGCCAATATCTGGGCCCTGCGCTCGCTGGGAGTCCGCTGGGTTATTTGTGTCACGGCGGTCGGGAGCCTGAAGGACGAGTATGCGCCCCGTTCGATCGTGATCCCGGACCAGTACTTTGACCGGACGAGTCGCCGGGAGAACCACACCTTCTTTGGCCAGGGAATTGCGGCGCATGTGTCCTTCGGGGAGCCGTTGAGCAGTCCGCTGAGACATGTTCTGCTGGAGGCGACCCGCGAAGAGCGGGGCCTCGAGGTCCATTTCGGGGGCACCTATGTGAACATGGACGGCCCGGCCTTCTCGACCCGGGCGGAGAGTGAGGTGAACCGCAGGCTGGGCTTCGACGTGATCGGGATGACGAATCTTCCGGAAGCGAAACTGGCACGGGAGGCGGAGATGGCCCTCGCAACCTTGTGCATGGTGACTGATTACGATTGCTGGAAGGATGAAGAGGTGAGCGTGGAGGCGGTGATCTCCAATGTGCAGGCCAATGCAGCGGCAGCCCAGCGGATCGTAGCGCGGGCGGTGGAACGCATTCCCGGTCAGCCGGAGTGGCCCGAGCACCGTGCACTGGAGAACGCCATTATGACGACTCCTTCGCTCTGGCCGTCGCAAACGATTGAGAATCTGCGTCCTATTTTAACGCGATTTGTAGACCAGGGGGGGCAGGGTGAACGGAACTAAGGCGTGACAGAAAGCGCTGCAAATTATAGAAGAGGCCGTGCGGCTGTTCACCCCAATTCGCGCGCTGCCCATGATCCTCCGACCCCTTATCCTTGTTGCTGCGGCTGTCCTGATTGTTTTCACGAGCAGCTGTTCCTCCATCGATTCAAAGAGCAAGAAGCCGGCCACCCTGGCCAACAACGGCTATCGCTCCCCCTACCACGCGTGGCCGTCCGCCCGGAATCCGAACGTGGGTCTTCCCTCGGGATTCTCCAAGTCGATAGGAATCACGCACTCGCGTGGGCTTGGATACCAGCCATACATCGCGATGACTTTTGATGATGGCCCGCATGCCAAGAACACGCCCCGCCTGCTCGACATCTTGCGGCACCGCAACATCAAGGCGACCTTTTATGTGATCGGGAAAAACGTTGATATGTATCCGCACCTTACCCGGCGGATCGTGGCGGAGGGCCATGAGATTGGTAACCATACCTACACCCATCGCAACCTGAAGAGCCTCGATGACAGGCAGGTGCTGGCCGAGATGACCAGAACGCGGAGTTCGATTATCCGGGCAACTGGAATTGCTCCCCGCACGATGCGTCCTCCCTACGGGGCGATTTACCAGCGGCAGCGGGAACTCATCATGAACAATTTCGGCTACCCGACCATCATGTGGGCGGTCGATCCCCGGGACTGGCAGCGCCCGGGCGTGAGCGTGGTAAAGAACCGTATTCTCACAAACACGACCAATGGCTCGATCGTGTTGGCGCATGACCTGCACGCACCTACCGTGGATGCCATGCCAGGCACGCTGGATGGCTTGCTGGCGAAGGGCTTCAGATTTGTAACCGTCTCGCAACTGCTGAGTCAGAAGGCGCGGGCGCGTTAGGCGTGCGCGGCAGATGTTCGGAGAACGCTACCTCGCGACGCGGAAAACACTGGGGACGCTTGTTCACGATACGCGGGAGCTAGCCCGCAGGATCACGGTGGAGCTCGACGACTTCACGGATGGGAGTGATCTTCTGCGAGAGTTTTCGAACCCCTTTCTCGTGATGGTGTGCGGGGAGGTCAATGCCGGGAAGTCGACCTTCGTCAATGCTCTCTTCGGGAAGGAGCTCTGCGGTGTCAACGTGCTCCCGGAAACAGGCAAGGTGATCCGGTACCGCTACGGCGAAGAGGAGAGGAATGAGGAGCTTTCCGGGATGCGCGAGGAGCGCTACCGACCGCTTGCGTTCCTGAGCGATTTCAACATAGTGGACACTCCGGGAACAAACTCTGTTCCCCGAATTGACGGGGCCGCCATCGGGGGTCTGTTTCCAGAGGCTGATCTTGTGTTCTTCATCCTGCCGGTGGGCAATCCCTGGGAGGCGGCCACCTGGAATCTTCTCTCCCGTTTCCCTGAGGAACTCGAGGGGAAGGTCGCTTTTGTCGTCCAGCAGGCTGACCTGCGGGATGAGGGAGAGCTGGCCATCATCAGGGAGCATGTGTGCTCTCTGGCCCGGAAGAAGATGGGAGGTTCTCCCGAGGTCTTTGTGGTCTCAGGCAAGCTGGCCGGAGAAGCAAAGGCCCGGCAGCCGCCTGATGAGGAAGCCTGGAAAGAGAGCGGCTACCCGGAGGTCGAGTCCTTCATCTCCCGGAGGGTCAACGCGTCCCCGGGTCGCCGGCAGGTCGCGCGCGAGGTCCACGATGCGGCGGGCCGGGCCTTGCGCCGGATTGAAGACCAGCTCGCGTGTAGCCTGGCTGAGCTCGATCGGAAGGGAAGCGTGCTTCGTGAGCTGGAGGCCGGGATGGTTCAAGAGCGGGAGGCCATGAGAAGCGAGCCCGAGGAACAGTTCGAAGCCCTCGGGGCGGCTCTCGGGGAGGAAGGAAAAAGGGTGCTCTCCCTGATGCGCCTTCGGGTCACCCTCTGGCCCAGCCTGCTTTCCCTCTTCCGGCGGGATGAATCGCCGTCGGCCGTTGAGAAGGCACTCGTGGATGGGGTGGAGGAGGCGGTGGGGCGTGTTGCCGGTGGTCAGGCCCGGGAGGTTCGGCAGGCGTGCGAGGAGCACTGGGATTCGGTTGCGTCACGGATCCGGGAGGACATCGAAGTGGAGCCTCCTGCGGTGGATGCCGGGGAGGTTGACTGGGGGGGGCTGCAGCAGCGTTTCGTTCGGCGTCTTGGACGGGCGGCGCGCATGGCGGTGGAGAAGGTGAAGCTGCGGGGATTACTGGAAGCACGTTTCGAGGCCCGGCGCCGGGTGTTGCAGCGCTTCCTTGCCGGGTGCCTGCTGGGAGTGACCGCCGGAGGAGCTCTCGGTGCGGTTGGATGGCACCCGTTCTCGTGGATTTTTCTTGGAGGAGCCCTCGTTGTGGCGGTCCTGGGTGCGCGGCAGGCGCGCAGGAGTGGTCGGGTGCTGGTTGAGTTGTGTCGGGAGTGCGTGGAGGGTTCGGAGGGAGACTTCACCGAATCGCTTGGCGGGGAGTATCGCGCGGGAGTGAGCGACTACTTCAAGGACTACGGGATGCTCTACGAAATCCTGGGTCGTGTGATTCTACAGTCTGACACAGTGGTGAAATCCCGCCAGGAGGAGTGTGCGAGGCTCCTGCACGCCCTGAGGCTTGTTGGGCAGGAACTGGAAGACTGGGAGCCGGGGGAATAAAAAAACCGGGAGGATGGCCCTCCCGGTTTTGTGAAGCGGTTTTGGTCGAGGCAACGGGTTACTCGGGCTTCTTGCCACCGGGCTTCTTGCCACCGGGCTTCTTGCCGCCTGGCTTCTTGCCGCCGGGAGGGCGTCCTCCCGGGGGGCGTCCGCCACGATCCTTCATGGCAGCCTTGCGCTCCTCTTCGTTCAGTTTGCCGTCGCCGTCCTTGTCATACTTCTCGAGGAATTTTGCACGGCGGGCTCGCATGGCAGCCTTGCGCTCCTCTTCGTTCAGTTTGCCGTCGCCATCCTTGTCGAATTTCTCGAGGATTTCCTTGGGCACCTGACGGGGACCACCGCGGCGGGGGCGTTCGCCTTCGGGACGCTCACCGCGCTCGGCACGGGGTGGGCGCTTTTTCTTACCCTTGTCGTCTTCGGCAAGGGCACTCAGGGATCCCGTGGCGAGGATTCCCGCGATCAGGGAGAATACTTGGAGTGTTTTCATCATTGTGTAGTGGATTGGTTCACGGGGTTTTGGCCGTGTGTTGGGATGAAACAGGCGAACTGCGGATTGGTTGCGTTTTTTTCTGTTGTGGGTCCCGGGGAATGATTCCGGGTGCGGGAGGAGTGGGATTTGGCATTGCGCGGGCCGGTGCGAGGGGCTTGGATGCGTGCCAAGATGGCGTCCGCGCCCAGCAAGGGTTCCTCCCGCGCAGCATCCTTCAAGGCGCGGCTCACCAGTACGATTCTCCTTTGGGGAATCGTAGCGGGAGTATTTGCCAGTGGGCAGCTGTGGGCCCTTGCCGGGATGGTGGCACTCCTTGCCCTGCTAGGGAGTTTCGAGTTTCTTGTTCTTACGAGGGAGATGCCGGGGGCGGAATGCCGGCGGTGGGGAATCGGAGTTGGAGTGGTGTTCCTGGCCGTGCTGGTGGGGCAGACAGTGACAGGGTCGCTCGATGCGACCGGGGACTTTGTCAATGAGATCATGGGGCTGGCGGCGGTGACCCTTGGCTCCTTCATTCTGCGACTGAAGTTCCCCATTGAGAATGACGACTCCGTGCGGGCAGTCACCCTGGCAGTGCTTGGATTCATCTACATTCCGATTCTGTTTGCGGGTTTCATCATCCGGTTGACGCTCTGTCCTCCTGTTGACGATCCGGTGTCTTCCGGGTTCTGGGTTGTCCTGCTGGTCGTGCTGGTGGCCAAGTTCACCGATATGGGGGCCTACCTGGTGGGAACCCTCATCGGAAAACACAAGGCCATCCCCCATATCAGCCCTGCCAAGTCGTGGGAGGGTTATCTCGGCTCGCTTGTGTTTGCGCAGGCCGGCGCCTTTGGAATCTATGCCCTGGCCGGAGAGCGCCTGGTCTGGCTCGGGGCCGGACACGTTGCGGTCCTCGGGTTCCTGCTGGCTTTTGCGGCCATGGTGGGGGACCTGGCGGAATCCATTCTCAAGCGGAGCCTGCAGGTGAAGGACTCCGGACAGGTCCTGCCGGGCATCGGTGGAATCCTCGATCTTGTCGACAGCCTTTGTTTCGCTCTGCCGGTGGCCTACTTTTATCTCTACCTGACAGTCCTCTGACCGGGTTTTCTTTTGACGTCCGATCTCATGGAAGAGCAGCCCATGCCGCGCAAGAAGGTGGTCATCCTCGGTTCCACGGGATCGATCGGGACGAGCGCTCTGAAGGTGGCTCGTGACATTCCGGAGTGCATGGAGGTCGTTGGGCTCGCGGCGGGGCGTCGAGCGACGGAGTTGGCGGAACAGGCCCGCGAATTCGGAGTGAAGCATCTGGCGATTGCAGACGAGAGCCTGCGCGACACGGTTGCAGAAGGTGCCCCGGAGGGAGCGGTGGTGCATGGTGGGGCGGAGGGTCTGCGGGAATTGGCACGCCTTCCGGAAGCGGAGATGGTGCTGGTTTCCATCGTGGGAACGGAGGGGCTGCAGCCGGCTCTTGATGCAATCGAGGCAGGCAAGGACCTGGCGGTGGCCAGCAAGGAAATCCTGGTGATGGCAGGTGAGATTGTGATGGCGGCGGCAGAGCGGGCTGGAGTGAAGGTGCTGCCGGTGGACAGTGAGCATAATGCGATCTTTCAATGCCTGGAAGGAAATGCAGGCGGAGCCGATGCGGTCCGGCGCCTCCTCCTCACGGCCTCCGGGGGACCTTTCCGAACAGCGAGCAGGGAGAGTCTGGGAGGAGTGACTCCTGAGGAGGCTCTCAATCACCCTACCTGGAAGATGGGGCCGAAGATCACGATCGACTCCGCCACTCTTTTCAACAAGGGACTGGAGATGATCGAGGCCCGCTGGCTCTTTGGGGTGGAAATGGACCGTGTCGAGGTCGTGGTTCACCCGCAGAGCATCGTGCATTCGATGGTCGAGTTCGTGGATGGCAGTGTCCTGGCGCAATTGAGTACGACTGACATGTGCTTTCCCATTCAGTATGCGGTGACCTGGCCGCACCGGGTAGCCCATTCCCTCAAGCCGCTTGATTTTGCGAGCCTGGCACGGCTCGATTTTGAAGAGCCGCGAGTGGAGGATTTTCCTGCCCTGCGTCTGGCGCGGGAGGCGGGCAACCGGTGCGGGACCCTGCCAGCGGTCATGAACGCGGCCAATGAAGTTGCCGTGGAGGCGTTTCTCCGGGGAAATCTTCCCTTCCCCCGAATTTGGGGCCTGGTGGAAGAGGTCATGGCGAACCACCAGGTGGTGGATTCTCCCTCCCTTGAGGCCTTGCTGGTGGCTGATACGGAGGCGCGGGTCTCCGCCCGGGAGGTCCTGGGACAGGAGGCTGGGTAGTCCTCGCCGCAGGGAAACATTGCGCGTGGCGCAGTCCGGAAAATGCGTTATGGTGTATCGGACCGGGGGGTTGGTTCGTCATGATCGATGCATACCCATTTCGCCCAACGATGTTCTCCATGCTCCCCCCAGCCGCCCGGATTGCTTTGAGCCTGTTCCTGGGTGTTCAAGCCTCCCAGGCCATCATCTTCTACGATACGGGCGACCCTGCCCACAACATGGAGTCTGCCCCGGGGGGGGCGTTGACTGGCTCGGGATGGCAGTATCAGGGGGAATACAAGACGTTCCTCGGCACAATGATTTCTCCGCGGCACTTCATTACGGCTATTCACATCGGCAAGGGGTCCACAACCTTCGTCCACAGGACATGGTTTTCGGGTGAAGCCAGTGATCGCGTGTATCATATAAACCCAAATTTCAACAACGGGGTTGGAGCCCTGGATCTACCGGGCACGGACCTGCGAATATTCGAAGTGTATGGAAACTTTCCCTCCTATGCGCCGCTCTACACCAGATCGAATGAGCAGGGAAAAGAGGTGGTGATGATGGGGCGGGGGAGGTCCCGCGGAGCGGAGGTTGTGCGCTCCAGCACGACGCGTGGCTGGCGCTGGTTGCCGGCTGACGGGCGAGTGCGCTGGGGAACGAACAGGGTGGACGGCATTGGAAGTGCCGGCCCGAAAGGGCCCATGCTCTTGACTGACTTTGACGACGCGGCGGGCAGTGATGAATGCCAGCCAGCCGCCGGAGATTCGGGCGGAGGGGTTTTCATCAGGGACGCAGGGGTCTGGAAACTTGCCGGTATTCTTTATGCGGTGGACGGTGCCTACGACAGCAACAGTACGTGTGGAGATGGGACGGAATTCAGCGCGGCCATGTTCGACGCGGCGGGATTCTATCTCGGAAAGGATAACGGAGCCTGTGATGACTGGACCTTCATAACCGCAGGCAACGACCTGGATGAAAGTCGTGCCTATGCGAGTCGCATCAGCGAGCATGAGAGTGCCATCAGGGCTGCCATCCAGCCGGCTCTGGATGACGAACTCAGGACCTCGCGGCAACGTTATGACGAATGGCTGGCCTCCTTCGGGGTGGCGGGTGGAATTGCGCCCGGGGAGGATGCCGATTTTGACAGTTGGCCGAATGTCGTGGAATACCTTGGTGCCCTGAATCCTGCGGAGGGAGACGAGCCACTGCGCCCATTCACGGTTGCACAGCAGACGGGCAAGATCAGGTTTACGGTCCGCGTCCGGCTCGATGCGGTAGCGCGCGGGTTGGACTGGCAGATTACGCAGACTGCGGACGCGGAAACTGCGAACTACACTGCGGTCACCGGGTTGAGCCAGGTTGGTCTGACACGTGCGCTGGGCGAGGGTGTGGAGACCATCGAATACGAAATTGAGCGTCCGGCAGGCCCGCGCATGTTTTATCGACTGGAGGTAAGCCTGACGCCGTGAGGAGAGCTGGGATAGGCGCTCCTTGTCGGGGCTGCGACCCGGGCTTCTGCTCATGTTGCCTGAGAGGGAGGCCGGGGCTTTCTGGCGAGGGGGCTTCCACCAGAAATTATTTCTGAGTGATCACCCGACCGTTGGTGCATTGACGAACCCTACCCCATGGTGTCCCATCCGCGCATGCCGCCGGAGGAACAGCCCGCCAAGGATGCCCCTGAGAAGAACAGGAGGATCTCTGCGCTTTCCTTCTATGGCTATCTCGATCGCTACCGGGCCGTCTTTCTTCCGTCTCTGATCGCGCTCTTCGTCACGGCGGGTCTCTCGCTGGCGTTTCCCTATTATCTGAGCAAGCTCATCGGAATTCCGGCTGGATCGTTCGCAGAGGCCCTCCAGGCGAGCGACACTCTGGATGTGGAGAGTGTGAGCGCCAGCATCAACAGGACGGTCCTCACCCTGCTCGTCATCCTGGCGGTGCAGGCGTTCATCGCCTACTGGCGCGTGCGTGGATTCATCAAGGCGGGGGAGAGCGCCCTCAACGACATCCGACGTGATGTGTTCGCGCGGCTGGTGCGTCTTCCGGTGCAGTTCTTTCAAAATCACCGGGCGGGCGAGCTGAGTAACCGGGTCTCGGCTGATCTGGCCGTGCTCCGGGAAACTCTTCTCACCACTGTTCCTCAACTGGCGAGGCAGTCGGTCATCCTCGTGGGTGGACTGGTTTTTATCTTCATCATGAGCTGGAAGCTGTCTCTCTTCATGCTGGCCATGATCCCGGTTGTCATTCTCGCGGTGGCGATTTTCGGGCGGCGGGTGCGTTCCTACTCACGGCAGGCGCAGGACAGCCTCGCGGCGAGCGGAGTGGTGCTGGAAGAGAGCACGCAGGGGATCGCAGAGCTCAAGGCCTATGGCAACGAGGAGCATGAGGAGGAGCGCTACGGATCCGCGCTGGGGGAATACCTCGGGGTCGTGATCAGGGGCGCGAAGGTGCGGGCGCTTTTTGTGTCCTTCATCATCTTCGTCCTGTTCGGGACGATCTCGGTGGTAGCCTGGTTCGGGGCCGGCATGCTGGCGCGGGGTGAGATCACCCCCTTTGAATTCATGGCGTTCATCCTGTTCAGTGTTTTCGTGGGGGCCTCGCTGGGTGCCTTTCCTGAAATAGTAAGCCAGATCCAGAAGGCGAATGGGGCAACTGAGCGTCTGCGTGAAATCCTCGGCGAGGAGCCGGAGATCAGCGGAGGCGGGGAGGAAGCCGGTGAGGTGCAGGGTGAGGTAGAGGCGCAGAGGCTGAGTTTCGCCTACCCGTCGAGGCCGGAGAATGCGGTCCTTGATGAGGTATCCTTCCGGGCCGGAAGCGGCGAACGAATTGCCTTTGTCGGACAGAGTGGCGCGGGCAAGTCGACGCTCTTCTCGTTGCTCCTTCGTTTCTACGACCCACAGGGGGGGGCCTTGCTTATTGATGGCAACCCCGCCAGCAGCCTTTCGCTTGCGACCCTGCGGGGTGCGATGGCCGTGGTTCCTCAGGATGTCCTGCTCTTCGGCGGATCAGTGGGTGAAAACATCGCTTACGGAAAGCCGGGCGCAACGCAGGAGGAAATTGAAGAGGCGGCTCGCAAGGCGCACGCGCACGATTTCATCGCTGGCTTTCCGGAAGGCTATGAGGCCATGGTAGGCCCTCGCGGGGTGAAGCTGAGCGGGGGGCAGCGACAGCGTATTGCCATCGCCCGGGCCATCCTGGCCGATCCGAAGATTCTCCTTCTGGACGAGGCTACCAGTGCCCTCGATTCTGAGAGCGAGCGCCTTGTGCAGGAAGCCCTTGACGAATTGATGAAGGGCCGGACCAGCCTGATCATCGCCCACCGCCTCGGGACGGTCAAACATGCCGACCGCATTTACGTTCTCGAAAAGGGGAAGATCGTGGAGAGCGGAAGCCACGACGAGCTGATCGCTTCGGAAGGAACTTACCGGCTCCTGGCCCAGACGCAGTTGCTCTGAAGAGACCGTCTGCCGGGTGCACTGGCTCACCCCTCAGGGGCGTCCTCGGGTTTCCGCGTGAACTGCCAGGGAACCTCCTGCTTGGTTCCCTGAAGGTGCAGAACGCCTTCGCTGATTGACCAGTGCCCGCTGGTGAGGCCGGGCAGATCAACCTTGCTGCGAATCTTCGTGCCCTGGAAGAAACTCTGGGACTTCGTATCATCCTGCGTAAGCTCAAGAAGGATCTTACGGCTCCCGGGATTCTCGCCACTGGTCAGCTTTACGACCTTGTATTCCTGTTTTCCGGTGACGGACACTGCGAGGGTCGCCTTGAACTCGTCTCGCTTCGCCACGCTCTCCATCTTCCATTCCTTCCAGTGGATGGTAATCTTGCTTTTGTCAGGATTGATCTCGGCGAGGTAGTCCCCGCTGAGTTTGCCAAGGGTGAAGTTCATTCCCCGGCCGGCGGCTTTCTGGAATTGTTCTGTGAGTGACCGGCCGAGACTTTCGCTCTGGAGAATCCAGGTTCCGGGCAGTTTGTCGTCGGAGGAACTCTCGGCGGGGACAACCACCTTGGCCACGCCCAGTGTCCCGTTCTTGATTGCCTCTGCCTTCTCGCGGGCGGCCCGGAGAGCTTCGGCCTGGCGGGCTTTCCGGGCTGTGAGCCTTTCGGCCCGGTACTGTTCGGCCCTCTTGAAGTCGCGGGCTGTCTTTTCCGGGTCTGGTGTGCTCCTGGGGATCGCCTTGGTCGTGGAGGGAACCGCGGGGGGTGTTTTTTTGCCGGGGTCGCCTGCTGGTTTGTCCTGAGCTGCGAGCGGCAGGGTGAGGCTGGCACCGAGGGCGAGGGTAAGAAGTCTCATGGTCAACGAAGGGGAGAAGTGCACATAGAGGGTTTCCCCTGGCGAGGGTGAACGGCCACGGGAGACAAAAACCCATAAAAAGCCCCCCGGTGGCCGTCCACTCAGAAAATCGGTTCCAACTAATAAACGTCGGCAAGGGGTGTTTTATTCCAGTGAATTCGTGGAAGTGCAGTTTTTGGGCCTCCCTGCCCGGGGTCGTGGTTCCGGGTGCAGGGTCTCAGGTGCCGTGATCACTGGAAAATATCGACAGCGCTCCCCCCATCCGTCTACCACAGTCAGGGGAAGAGTGATGGTGCGCAGACTCCAGAAGAAAAAAGGCCGGGCGCGCGTTCCCCGGCAGCCAGGAGCGCGAGCAGCGATAGCGCAGGCGGTTAATACCCGGTGGAGGGCGCGGTGGGCCGGCGTATTGCGATTCAGTGCGTGCATTGCCGTTGGGGGGCAGGTGGGCCTGGGCGAGGACGGCGCCCCACGCTGGGATGACGCCGCACTGCGCGAGGCAGGCAGGGGCTCCTTCCTGTGCGAGCCTGAGCGGGCGTTTCCGGATGGCACTTTCCAGAGGCCCATGATGGTCGTGCCCTACGTGGACAATGGAAACAGGTGGGTCCTGGTGGTGGGGCAGGGAGGTCAACTCTGGAGTTGCGCCATTGATTCCGGGGCAGCATCGCCCCACCTCACGCTCGACCTCGCCCGGCACCTCGCGGGGAAAAAGGAAACCCCTGCCGGGATTCGCCTCACGGCATTGGGCGCGGTCTTTGATCGCGACTATCCGCGCCGACCGTTCCTGTATGTGCGCTGCAGTACGCGCAACGGGACCCCGATGAACAGGCTGGTCCGCTTCCAGGTGCTGGAGGGTTCCCCGCTGCGGCTGGGCGAGAGTGAGGAAATCCTGGCGTGGGAGAGCAATGGTCACGACGGGGGAGATCTTGCCTGGGGGCCGGATGGCTTCCTCTACGTCACTGCCGGTGACGGCTCGGCGCCCGGAGACCCCGATAACGTGGGGCAGCAGGTGGCGAAGATTCGCGGATCGGTGCTGCGCCTTGATGTGCATGGTGCGGACGGATTGCGTCGCTATCGGATTCCGCCCGACAACCCTTTTGCAGGGAAGGATGGGGTCCGGCCCGAGCTATGGTGCTACGGGTTGCGCAATCCCTGGCGCATGTGTTTTCACCCGGAAAGGGGCGAACTCTGGCTGGGGGACAACGGCGACGAGCACTGGGAAATGGTTCACCGGATCGAGCGGGGGGCCAACTATGGGTGGAGCGCGTTCGAGGGGGCGCATGTCTTCCGGTCAGCCAACCAGTTGCAGGGACCGACGCTGGAGCATGCCCTTCCGGCGGTCGAGCACCCGCACACGGAGATGCGTTCGGTGATCGGAGGCCTGTTCTACCGTGGTGAGAAACTTCCGGCCCTGCGGGGACACTACCTTTATGGATGCTACTTCACGAAGCAGTTGTGGGCCTTCGATTACCGGGAGGGAAGACCGGGAAAGCCTTTCCTGATCGGGGAAGTTCCCGGGCAACCGGTTGACTTCAGTGAGGATCACGACGACGAGGTCCTGGTCAGTTGTCTGCCCAACCACGTTTTTCGCCTGGTTCCGGCTGCAAGCTCTCCGCCAAGTCGCTCCTGGCCGGAAACCCTTGGAGCGACCGGCCTTTTTGCAAGCACGGCGGAGCAGAAACCGGCACCGGGTGTGATTCCCTACCGAACCAATGCCCAGGCCTGGTTTGACGGGGCGACTGCCGAGCGTTTCGTGGCCGTGCCGGAAGGCCCCGCCATGAAGCAGAGCGGAGGGCGGCGCCTCGTGAAAAGCTGGGACTTGAGTCCGGGCACCGCCATCGCGCAGACCTTGTCCCTCGGTGGGCGACGGGTGGAAACCCAGGTGCTCTACTTTGACGGCCAGTGGCGCGGATACAGCTACCGCTGGAACGAGAAGGGAACGGATGCCGACCTGGTCGAAGCGGGGGGTAGCCTTGTCGACCTGGAACTGCCCGGTGGCAAAACCCAGTCCTGGCGCTTTCCTGCACGTGCGGAATGCATGGCCTGCCATACCCAGCGAACAAATTTTGCAATCTCCCTGACCACTCCGCAGCTCGATTGCCCGGGTGCGGATGGAGTGAACCAGCTCGACCGGCTTGTGAAGGAGCGCTACCTTCAGAACAGTCCGCAACTTCGCGAGCGCAGGGGGACGCCCACTCCGGATCCCTATGATGAGACCGGGAGCCTTGAGTCAAGGGCGCGAACCTATCTGGATCTCAACTGTGCCCATTGCCACCGTGAGACCGGGCTGGGCGGTCGGGCTGGCATTGAACTCAGGTCCGGCCTGCCTCTCGATGCAATGGGCATTATCAACCGGAAGGCGGTGGTGGGGTTGGCCCTGGGAGAGGGGTCGCGCCTGGTGGTGCCTCGTCATCCCGAGCGTTCGGAACTGCTGGCGCGCATGAACCGGAGGGGGGCCGGGCAGATGCCGCTCCTTGGCAGCTCTCTCGTGGATGAAGAGGGTGTCAAACTGATCCGGCGGTGGATCGCAGAACTACCCCTGACTGGAAAGAAGGATGGCCGCTGAAGAAAAACTGAGTGAAATCGCAAGGGAGCTGGGGTTGTCCGAGGAAAAACGCCACATATTTCTCTGCTGCGACCAGAGCAAGCCGAAGTGCTGTCGTCGTGACTTGAGCCTGGAGTCGTGGGAGTATCTCAAGGCGCGCCTGAAGAAGCTGGGCGACCAGGAGCCACGCATTCTGCGTTCCAAGGCAAACTGCCTGCGCGTCTGCGAGCGGGGGCCTGTCGCGGTGGTGTATCCCGATGACGTGTGGTACCACTCCTGCACCCCGGAGGTGCTGGAGAGAATCATCGACGAACACCTGATGGACGGGCACATCGTGGAGGAGTTTCTTATCGTCCCATCCGACCGGATTGAGGCCAGTGAGGCGCAAGTGCCTCCAAGAAAGGGTTGACCGTCCGGGGAGGAGCTGGGCAGGGTCGCGCCCTTTTCCAAACCGATGGTCACAGTCAAGCCGATCCGCCGTGCCCTGGTTCCCGTTGACACGGAAGCCGCTCAACGTCTTTGCAGTCCGAACTACGACGAGTTCCAGAGTGATCGCGAGATCTGGGAGCTCCTGCAGGTGCAACCCGAGAGCGTGCTCCGGGTAACCATGCCGCACTGTAATGCGGGAAGCGCGGAGGAGATTCTGGTGGATGGCTCGGCGGAAGCCCTGGCCGTGGGCAGGACCAGAATGGGCGAGCTGGTTGAAAGCGGCTCCACGCGCGTAGTGGAGGATGCCCTTTTTCTGTATGAGATTGTTGATCCTGCCCGGCCCGGGGTTCGCCAGATTGGCCTGGGTGGGATGGCGCCCACGGATGACATCCGCACGGAGGAGACCCCGGATGGCGTGATCATCCGCAACGAGGGTATCCGTGAAGAGAAGGCCAAGGGCCGGGCCGACCTTATCGAGGCGACCCAGGCCATCATTGGAACAGTCAATCTCTCGGTAGACGATGCCTCGAATACTCTCCTCAACGCCCTGCAGGCCCATGCCGACGGGCAACCTTGCGACTTTGAGGCCACCGACCATGCAGACGGAAGCTCGCACCGGATCTGGCTGGTGACGGATGAGGACGAAATTGCATCTTTCCGGCAGGTTCTGGCCGCCGAACCCCATGCCTACGTGGCTGATGGCAATCACCGGAGCGCGGCTGCGGCCATGCGGGGTGAGGGCGGGTTCCTCACGGTCTTCTTCCCGGCCCACACAATGGGCCTGGCCCCTTACAACCGCCTTGTCAACGCACCCGGCATCACCCGCGGGCGTCTGCAGGAATCCCTGGAGGATCTCTTCGAAATCGAGGAGTTGACGGTAGCCGACTATCAGCCGGGTGAGATTCATGAGATTGGGATCTATATCGAGGGCATGTGGCTCAAACTGGTTCCGCGGGAGTCGGCCTTCGACGCGAGTAATGCGGCGGAGTCGATTGACTCCGATATTGTTCAACGCCACCTGTTTGCGGGAGTGCTCGGAATTCAGGATCCCCGGGCCAAGGAGCTCACGTTCGTGGGGGGAAATCGTGACGCGGTCTACCTCCGGGAGCAGGTGGATGCCGGTCACCATGAGCTGGCGGTCACCCTGGCCCCGGTCACGATCGACCAGTTTATCGAGGTCTGCCGGCAGAACAGGATCATGCCTCCCAAGTCAACCTGGTTTCAGCCGAAGATCCGGAGCGGGCTGGTGATGGCCCTCCTCGGCTAGGGGAGCAGCCTTCCCTTCTCCCGAACGGCCGGGGGAAATCCCGCGGTGTGGGATCCTGGTCAGGGGACCATAAGGTCATCGGCACGCAAATCGCTGACGAAGCCGTGGGCGGGTGCGTGCGTGATCATGAGCTCGATCCCCGCGGTTTCGGCAGCGGCCTGAGGGGTGACGCCACAAGCCCAGAAGACGGGAACCAGCCCGGGGGGAATGGAAGGGACCGGATCTCCGAAGAGGGGAGAGGCGAGGTCGGCCCCGATGGCGGACGGGTCGCCCTGGTGGACGGGTGCACCGTGATTGAAGGGAAAGCGCGAAGTGACCCGGGTTGCAATGTTGGCCTGCTCCGGAGTGAGCCAGCGCATGGTTGCGACCAGGTTTCCATGGAAGGGCCCGGCGGCCTCGGTGGGAAGGCTGGTGCGCACGACCCAGCGGTGCTGGTGGGTTGGCACCCCGGAGCGTTCGAGCGCCTCGTCAAAGGTGATTCCCGACCCGATCAGGAAAGAGACGAGGGTGTCATCCCAGAGATCGGAGATGTTCTCGCGGTCTTCCATGCGTTCACCGTTGCGGTAGAGGGCGTAGCGCGGCAGGTCGGTGCGGAGGTCGGCACCGGGCGCAATGCGCCTTGGCTCGGGGTCTCCTGCGTCGCAAACCTCAAGGACCGGGCAGGCTTTCTGGTTTCGCTGGCAGTAGAGGAGGAAATCATAGGCCAGCTCCCGGCGCACGATCACGAGGTTGCACTGCACGTAGCCAAGGGCGGCCCCCCTTGTGGACCCGGCTACTCCGTTCCTTGCGTCAAGACGGGCCTGTTGCGCGGGAGTGAGTTTAGGATTCATGTCGGTGGCGTTCATTCTTCAGGCTCCATGCGAGGCCCACACCAAGGGCGGCGAGGGCGAGGAGAAGGGTTGCACTCCAGGTGCCCACCGCACCCCACTCCCGGGAGCGTAGGAGGGCCGGAACAGTGGCGGGCAGGGTGAGGATGGTAAGAGCCGTAAGGCCGAGCCAGGCGCGCTGGACCGGGGTGAGAAGGCGTCCGAAGAGCCAGCCTTCGGACACCACGGCCCAGAGGCTTGTGCCGCCGAGCAGCAGGACGGTGTGACCGGCAATCGCTCCCGGCGATCCCTGTGCGAGAAGGGCGGGGCTGAATACGAAGGCGAAGGGAATGATGAAGGCCGCCGCACTCAGGCGCAGGGCCGTAAGGCAGGTCTTCATGACGGGAGCCCCGGCGAGCCCGGCCGCGGTGTAGGAGGCCAGCGCAATGGGGGGGGTGACCATGGACAGCACGCAGTAATACATGACGAAGAAGTGGGCGCCCAGCTTGGGCAGGCCGAATTCGAGAAGGGCCGGGACGAAGAGAACGGCACCGATGATGTAGGCTGCCACCGTGGGCAGCCCCATTCCCATGATAAGACACCCGAGGACGATCCAGAGCATGGCCCCCACCATGCTGCCGCCACCCAGTTCGATGAGGTCGACGGAGAATTCAAGGACGAGCCCCGATTGAATCGCGATTTCGATGATCAGGCCGATGGCAGCAATGGGGATGGCCACGGTGGCAGCCTGCCGGACGCCGTTCACGAGGACGTGGAGCCATTCGCGGGGGGAGAGGTTACGCTGGAGCAGACCGAGTATCACGCAGGCCGCGGTTGCGCAGACTGCGCAGAATCCAGCTGAAAACCCATAGAACAGGAGGCCGAGAAGAACAATGAGAGGAAGGAGGAGATGAATGCGGCGAAGAATGGAGGAGACAGGTTCCCTCGCGGACTCTCCCGGCTCGGCTTTTCCCAGTCCGGTCCGCCGGGCGTGCAGGTCGACGGAGAGGAAGATGGACCAGTAAAATGCGAGGGCGGGGATCAAGCCGGCGAGGGCAATCGTCACGTAGTCTTCCTGAAGCATGTCGGCCATGACGAAAGCCGCAATGCCCATCACGGGAGGCATGAGCTGCCCCCCGGTTGAGGCAATGGCTTCGATTGCGCCTGCCCGCACGGGGCGGTAGCCCACCCGGCGCATGAGGGGAATTGTGAAGATGCCGGTCGTGGCAACATTGGCGACCGCACTTCCGCTGATGCTGCCCATCAGTCCGCTAGAAACCACCGCGGCCTTGGCCGGGCCGCCAGGCTGTTTGCCAGTCAGGCGCAGGCCGATGTCGATGAAGAGCCGCCCTCCCCCGATTCCGGAATAGAAGGCTCCGAAGAGAACGAAATAGAAGACAAAGGTGAGCGAGGTGGAGGTTGTGATTCCGAGCAGCCCGTTGGGCGTCATGGTAAAGTTCTCGGCGGCATCGGCCGGGGTAAACCCGCTGTATTTGAAAAGCTCGGGAATCCAGGCGAGGGACGTCCAGGAGGGGATAAGGCGCCCGATGAAGGCAAAGAGGAGAAAGGTCAGGATTACGGTCAGCAACGACCAGCCCACCGTGCGACGGACGGCCTCGAGCGTGATCCCCACGAAGAGGATGCAGAAGAGGAGGTCGGAAACGAGGACGGGGTCGACCGCCTCCATGCGTGAGCCAAGGCGGGGCCAGGAGACGACGTAGTAGCCCAGGATCGACACCACCGCGAGGCAGAGCAGGAGGTCGACGCAGGTGCGGATGCGGCGGGACCCCGGAGAACTGGCGACCAGAAAGACGAGCAGCGCGAACCCGAGATGAATGGGCCGCCCGACCATGGGAGGCTGGGGTGAGAAGAGGAGGTAGAGCTGAACGAAGAGCCAGCACAGGCCGAGCAGGCTGAGGAGGACGAACCGGGCCTTGCCTGCTTCGGGGGAGGATTCTGCCGCGTCACTCATCACGGTCCTCCCCGATCCATCCTCGCTCGCGGTAATAGCGTTCGGAGGCCGGGTGCAGGGCGATCCCGCAGTTCTCCGGCCGCCAGGCCTGTTCGGGGTCGAACCCGGACCAGGCCTTGTGGGCCCTCGCGAGGGCCTCCCGCTCCTCGCAGATTGTCTTCGTGAACAGGTAGGCTACCCGGTCGGGAAGGCGTTCGTGTGTGAGGATGACCGTTCCCAGATCGACAGCCTTGAAGGCTCCGGCCTGTCCCTTCCATGTTCCATCGGGAATCTCCATGGTTTCGAGTCCGATCCTGGCCAGCCTGGCGAGCACCTTCTCGGGCAGGCCGAAGAAGCGCACGGGCACGGTGAGGCTGACCTGGGTGACTCCGGGATGCCCCTTGGGCATTGCCTCGAAGTAGACGTCGGCCTGCCCGTTGCGCATGACATCGGGAATCTGCTTGGCGGAGACCTGAATGATGCGGCCTCCATTTCGACGGATTGCGTCGCGGCTTGTCCCGAGGGCATCCAGGATGAGGTCGGCCACCACCGGCACGGAGCTGCCCTTGGGCTTCATGACGACCCGAACGGGGTTCTCGCCGGAGAAAATCTCAGGGAGGGACTTGTACCCTGTCCGCTTGAGATAGTCTTCCCGGACCAGGACCGAGACCGGAACCTTGTTGAGACCACCGACGAGCACGCACAGGTCCTCGTGT
>CAWWCX010000014.1:0-24157 GCA_963935445.1 uncultured Roseibacillus sp. | reverse complement strand
TTCAGCATGGCGAGGCCTTCCGGGCCCATGGCCTCGAAATAAGCGCTGTTCGGCTTGTAGCAGGCCGCCTTGTCGACCGTTTCCTCCACGACCTCTTCAAGAAAGCGCTCCACCTCCCCGATCTCGTTCCCATGTTTCTCGATGCGCGGGTCCAGCCCCACGCAGAGATTCGATCCCGTCACCGCGATGCGGGCCTCAAGCTGCTCGGAATAGCGTCCATCCATCTGCACACGGAACATTGCCCAGCCCTCCGAAATACAAAAGTGTTTCCTGTTCATTTCGACCGCCCGCAGCACTCCTTCCCACCCCGGAAAGCCGTTCCTGACCTCCTTGCGGCCATCACCCTGCCGATCTCCACCCCGGGTGGGCAACAAATCCCCTTTCGGTAACCCCTTCACTTTCCACAGAGCGGGAGAACACCCCTTCCCGCGCTGCTGACCGCAGACCAGCCTCTGACAAGGAGATCCCGAAGGGCACCATTCCCAGCACGCTGCGCCAATCGAGAAGCCCTCCCGGAAGCGTTCAGGCCCCTCTCCAGCTGGAACCCAAAGGGCCCTCCAATTGACCTGCGGGGAACCCCTGGGGTTGCGGCCTGACAGCGGTGTGCTGCCGCGCCCGGAAAAGGGGGGCTCCTCTTTTTTAGGTTCATCCAGACCAATATACCCTTAGTCTCTTGGCGTGGTATCCGTCACGGAGCTCCTGCAACAACTCGTTCGCATCCCATCGGTAAACCCCGACGGAGATCCGGGTACGGACCAATGCGGGGAGGAGGCACTGGCGAACTGGCTCGGAGAATACCTCACCGCACAAGGATTCCGCGTGACTCTGGAGGAAATCCAACCTGGACGACCGAACCTCCTGGCACGCAGCCCTGGACCCTCCGGAGATTCCCGCCCGCGCGTCGTGCTGGGCCCGCACCTCGATACCGTCGGAGTGGGCGGAATGACGATCGATCCATTCGGGGCGGAATTACGTGACGGAAAACTCTGGGGGCGAGGAGCATCCGACACAAAGGGCTCGATGGCCGCAATGATCTGGGGACTGCTCTCCAACCGGGAACAACTGGCCGACCTCCCTGTGGCGGTGGACTTGGTGGCTTTCATGAGCGAGGAATCCGACCAATGGGGTTCCAAGCATTTCGTGAAGGCGCACGGAAGGGATTACGACTTTGCCATAGCCGGGGAGCCCACTGGCCTCGACCTCGTCCACGTCACCAAGGGCTCCCTCTGGGCCACCCTCCATACCACCGGCCTCTCCGGGCATGCCTCCCAACCCGAACTGGGTGACAACGCCATCATGAAACTCGTGCGTGCCCTTGTCCCCCTCGAGTCTGAGCTCGCTTCCAGGTTGGCGGAATTCACTCATCCAGTCCTCGGGCACGCCACCCTGAACGTTGGCATGTTCCATGGAGGCACCAGGGCAAATATTATTCCGGACCAGGCCTCCGCCGAGATCGACATTCGCTTCCCTCCCGCTCTTGCCGAATCCGGCTCAGCACGCGAGTTCCTCGAGAGTTTCCTCGCCGAGCGCGGATACCCGCTGACCATCACCGGTCCCGACGAGAACCCCCCGATGGAGGTCCCTTCAGGGAACAAATGGCTCAGGCGAATCCTCGCCATCCATCCGCAATCCCAGCTCGTGGGTGCCCCTTGGTTCTCTGACGCAGCCCACCTCAACGCCGGGGGCCTGCCCGCGATCTGTCTCGGCCCGGGTTCCATTCGCCAGGCGCATACCAAGGATGAGTTTATCAGCCTTTCGGACCTTCAAGCGGGCGCAGACTTCTTCACGAAGCTCATCGCCGGCCTGCAGGCATCCTGATCGGAAAAAATCCACAGGGATCTTGCACTCCCCGAGCAATCTCCGGGTCAGCCTGTCATTCACTCTGGGCCGCCGGCCCTGCCTCAACGGGCTTGCTCGCGGGAAGGTCGAGAAACAGGGGAGGCGCGATGGCTTCCTGCGGCATAACCGCCTGTAGCTGCACCTGTTCCCCGGTATTTCCACGGGAGATATTATCCCGAAACGGGTCCGCCTTCGACGCGCGGTCCACCACAATTCCAAACGCGTTGTTCTTCTCGGCCACATTGCCCTCCATCGCAGCAACGGTCCCGTCTCCTTCCACCAGAACACCCCCGAGCAGGTTCCCTTGAACCCGGTTAGCCCGCAGGACCGCCCGCACCCCATTGGAAACGGAGACCCCAACCTCGCGATTTCCATCAATGGTGCATTGGCTGATCTCCGAAGGAACGCCCCGCGACATCAGGACAATACCGGCCAGCCCGTTGCGGGTTGAACGGGATTTGCGAATGGCCACCCGGCCACCACCCCAGGCGTCAATCCCATGGTGAAAATTGGACTCGAAACGACAATCGTCGGCTTCCGCGCTGCTATCCTCTCCATTGACGGCCAATCCGTCCCAGCCACATTTGACCACCCGGACATTACGAAGACGCGCCCGACCTCCATTGATAACAGCCACCCCATGGCCAGAGCCATGCTCTATGTGACAATCTTCCAGGTTGAGATCAGAACCATCAGCCACGGCAACCGGATAGCGCTCCGGGGTGAGGGCAAGACCGGTCTGCTTCAGCGTCAACCCCGCCACCCTGCTGCCACGGGCTTCCCTGGTCACCAGCAGCACACTCGCATCCTCTGCCTCACACTGAATCACCGTCTCGTCACGGCCGGCGCCTTCAAGGTCAACCCGCGCATTGAGAATCAGGGCTTCGGTGTAGATTCCCTCACCGACCCGCACCTTGTCATTGGGGCGGGCTGCCGCGAGGGCCTCTCCGATGGTCGAATAGTCATCAGGTACTCTCAAGAGCCGGGCATATCCGGACATCTTGTTGTACAGTTGCTGATACTCTTCCCGGTTATCGAGCCGAATGGCCTCCCGGAGACTCTCAAGTGCGACTTCCGAGAATTCTCCGTTATCCATGGCCAGAGCCTCTTCGTAGAGCCCCCTCGCCCGCACACGCCGTTCCTCAATAATCTTCATCCCCTCAACAGCTGCGGCCTTGAATACTGCGAGCTGCGCATGCTCCGGATCGAGAGCCTCGAGCTTCGATGTGTAGTCCGCAAGGCTGGCCCACTCTTCATCACGCAACGATTCCTGGGCGCTCTCCAGCAGTATGGCAACCTGGTCGTAGACCCGCCCTTTTCTTATTTCCTCGAGTAATCCTGCCACGTCCGGATGCCCCTCCTCCATCGTGAGAACTTGTTTCAACCGGTTCTCCGCTTCATCCCATTCACGTTCCTCCATGGCGGCGCGGGCAGACCCCACAAGGAAGCCCAGCTTCTGCCGACGGGCCTCTTCCTTACCCTCTGCAACAAGGCGAAGCCCGTCCCGGGCCCGGACTGATCCCGCCTCAAGCAGGGCCAGGTCGGCGTAAATCTTCTCCGCCCTGACCCAGTCGCGGCTCTCCACCGCAATACGCCCGTCCACTGCCAACGTCTCCAGCTTCCGCACATCACGTGTCTGTTCCTCACTGAGCATCAGTCGATTGCCGTGCCACATGGCTCCGACCACGCCCGCCACGAGGATGAGTGAAAGCACGAACCGGGGCCATGCCCCCCTGGCCCTCAAGGAAGGCTCCCGATAGCTCTCGGCCTCCACGACACGCAACGCCGCGCTCAGGCGCTCGAGTTCCCGGCACGCCCTCGCCCTGCGTTCCGCGTCCCTTGCTCCAAGGGCCAACTCACCGAGTTTCCTCTCCACCTCCCTGAAGACTGCGAAATGAGGGGACACGATCGCACCGGGCTTGTAACCGAGGACTTCCAGTGCCTCGTCGTAGCTTAATCCTTCCTGCGCGTGAACCATGCTCACCTCCCGAATTTTTGGACGATCGGGATCCGTCTTCCAATCCCAAAAGCCTTCGAGGTGACTCGAATCCCCGGGGCAGCCTGGTGACGCTTCCACTCATTAAGGTCCACCTGACGCTGAACCCAGCGCACGGTCTGCTCCTCAAACCCATGGTTATCAATGATCTCCTCCGGCGAACACTGCTTCTCGATGTACAATTCCAGAATTCCGTCCAGGACGTCATAGGGAGGAAGGCTGTCTTCATCTTTCTGGTCTGGACGAAGCTCCGCACTGGGTGGCTTCTCAATGGTATTCCATGGAATCACCTCCCGGTCCCGGTTCAGCCAGCGTGCCACTTCAAAAACACGGGTCTTGGGAAGATCGCTGATCACCGCGAGCCCGCCGCACATATCCCCGTAGATCGTACAGTATCCGACCGCCAGTTCGCTCTTGTTCCCGGTAGTCAGAAGGAGGTGATTGAGCTTGTTGGACAGAGCCATCAGGTAGAGCCCCCGGATTCGCGACTGCATGTTCTCCTCGGTCACATCCTCCGGCAGACTGCCGAAGAGAGACCCGAGGGAATCTCTCACAACATCAAAGGCGGGCCCGATCGGCACCGTTTCGCAGGACATTCCCAGGTTGTCCGCCAGGGCGCGGGAATCATCCACGCTCCCAGCCGAGGAATACCCGCTCGGCATCGTCAATCCATACACATTCTCGCCTCCCAGCGCTTCCACTGCCACAGCCGCCGTGAGTGCCGAATCAATCCCCCCGCTCAGCCCCATGCAGGCGGTCCGAAAACCGCACTTCCTCACATAATCACCCACGCCCAGGACGAGGGCTCGGAACAACTGCTCAGGTTCCGCAACCTCATCCGGCACTGCCGCCTCCTGTGCAGCAAGATCAACCACGCATACCTGCTCCTCGAAGGAGGGCAGACTCCGCTGAAGGGCGCCATCCGGCCGCACCACGACTGAGCTTCCATCAAAAACCAGCTGATCGTTTGCGCCCACTGCATTGCAGTAGACCAGCGGCAGAGAGTGCTCCCGTGCGACCCTGGAGAGCATTTCCGAGCGCGCCCGTGCCTTGTTCAGATGGAACGGAGAGGCACTCAGGTTAAGGATCAGGTCCGCTCCGCCCTGGCGCAGCTCCTTGACCGGATCACGCCGGTAGAGCGGCCGGTGCAGGAAATCCTCCGTCCAGACATCTTCACAAATCGTGATTCCCAGCCGACGCCCTCTCCACACCACGGGCGCGCAGCGCTCGCCAGGCTCAAAATAACGTCGCTCGTCGAAGATGTCATAGGTGGGAAGAAGCGTCTTGAATACCTTCGCCGTGATCCGACCCTTTTCGATAAAGGCCGCCGCGTTGCGGAAAGGCTTGCCAGGAACCTCGCTGTCATTGTGGTCCACGTAGCCCACGACGAGAGGCACTTCGCCAATTTCACTGGTCAGGTAGTCGAGGGCCTGCAGACAACTGGGCACGAAGCCCGACTTGCAGACCAGGTCGCGGGGGGGATAACCCACCAACGCAAGTTCGGGCGTAAGAACCAGGTCCGCCCCCTTGTCGAGGGCCTCGCGGTAGGCATTCACGATGCGCTTCGCGTTTCCGGGGAAATCGCCCACGATCCCGTTGATCTGCGCCAGTCCGATTTTCATGTCCCTTCCTTCTGGTCCATCGCGCTCATCTCTTGCGGGCTCGACAGTATGCCACCGCAATCTGGGCTTGGAAACAGCGATTTGGTCCTGCTCCCGAGGGCGGTCGGGCCACCCGCCTACCAGAGGCCATACTTTCCGAAGGAAAGGGCATACCAGCCCATGAGGAAATTCGCCACCGCGTGCATGACAAGGCAGGCCAGCAGGCTGCGGGTCCACACCGCACAGCAATACATCAGCGTGCCCCAAACACAGGCCGCAGCCCAGTCCGCCGGGTTGTGTATGAGCACGACAAGCGCGGTGACCACCAGGTAACTTTTCCAGGAGAACGTCCCAAACGGCACTTTCCAGTAATTGCCATCCGGCTTGAGAACGAATCGCATGAGGAAACCGCGCCAGAACAGTTCCTCAACGAAGGAAACCACCACCACCGCCCGCAGAAAACGGAAGATCGTCGCAGTCCAGTATCCTGCCGGGCTCTCGAAGACCCCGGGATCGAAACCCTCCCTCCGCGGAAGGATCCCAAGTCTCTCCTTCCAGCCCCCCGGCTCTTCCTCCGTCATTCCCCACCAGTCGTAGAGGGCGGTGGGAAGAATCCAGATCCCGATTCCTATCGCTCCGAGAAGGGCTGCGAGAAGGACCTTTCGAGGCTCCCACCTCAAGTCATAGTGACGCCACCAGAAGACCAGGAGCACTCCCCCCAGCAGCGTCTGCAGGGGGTAGATCCAGTGTTCGGGGTAACGCCTCCACCAGGGAAGATACTCGTGGTCCCGGAACGTCGATTCCATCGAACCGGTCACAAGATCGAGCCCTCCCCCGATCAGCATGAAAGCCACCAGCGGCACCACGTAGGCCAGCGTCCGGTCCTCTCTGATTCGAGCCAGGTCCATGCGTCTAGCCAAGAGTTCCCACGTAGCGTTCCATCCGGGTCATTGCCTCCTTCAACTGATCAAAGGAAGTCGCGTAACAACAGCGGAGAAATCCTTCACCACTGGGTCCGAAGGCATCGCCAGGCACGGCCGCGACATTTTCTGCATCAAGAAGCCCCATCGCGAATTCCTGGCTGCCCAATCCTGTAGCCCGCACATCGGGAAACGCATAGAAGGCCCCGCCCGGAGTGTGGCAATCGACTCCAATTTCATTGAGCCTCTGGACCATGAAGTCCCGCCGCTGGTGATAGCTCTCCCTCATGCGCTCCACTGCCGGCGCTCCATTCTCGAGGGCTTCCAATGCAGCCGCCTGGCTGGTGATCGGCGCACAGAGCATCGAATACTGGTGAATCTTCATCATGGCTTCCGTCAGGGGGGGTGGAGCACAGGCATAACCCAGCCGGAAACCGGTCATCGCAAAGGCCTTGGAAAATCCGTGGAGAAGAATCGTGCGTTCCCGCATCCCGGGGAGCGAGGCAATGGATACATGCTTTCCGGAATCGTAGCGCAACTCGCTGTAGATTTCGTCGCTGATCACGATAAGGTCGTGCTCGATACAGAGCCGGGCAATCCCCGCGAGATCCTCGTCTGCGGCCACGCCTCCGGTTGGATTGGTCGGAAAGTTGAGAATGAGGACCCGGGAATTCGGGGTGAGCGCTGCTGCCAGGGCCTCCGGCCTGAGAGAGAATTCATCCTCCCTGCTGGTAGCTACCGCGACCGGTGTCCCGTGGGCCATCACCGTGCCCGGCATGTAGCTCACGTAGCACGGCTCATGGTAGATGACCTCGTCGCCGGGGTTGAGGAGACTTCGCAGGGCGAGATCCAGCGCTTCCGAAACTCCAACCGTCACCAGCACCTCATCAGCGGGATCGTAGTCAACATCGAAGAACCCTCCCACATAATCGGCGATCTTCCTCCTCAGGGACATGAGCCCGAGATTCGCAGTGTAGGACGTCTGACCGCGCTCCAGGGAATAGATCGCCGCTTCGCGGATGTGCCATGGGGCAGGGTAATCAGGCTCTCCAACACCCAGTGAAATCACATCGTCACGCCCCTGGACGAGGTCGAAGAAATCCCGGATTCCAGAGCGTGGCACGGCGGCTACCTGCCGCGAGATTTTAGACGAATAGTCCATTCCTCTCAGGGCGCGACCGGCAACCGCTCCGGATCTTCGTCACCGCCATGGGCAAATCCGTTCTCCTTGTAGGTCTTCAGCCGGAAGTGCGTCGCTGTCGACAACACACCTTCCATCGTACTCAGTTTCTCCGAGACAAAGCGCGCTACCTCCATCAGGTCGCCTCCCTCCACGGAAAGGAGGAGATCATAAGCCCCGCTCATCAGGTAACAGCTGACGACCTGGTCAAAACGGGCAATGCGCCGGGCCAGGCGGTCAAAACCTCCCTCACGCTCGGGCGTAAGCTTCACCTCGATGATTCCCACCACCGCAGAATGACCAGTCTGCGCCGAATCGATGACGGCCTGATAGCCAAGTACCGTGCCATCTGCCTCCCAGGCTGCGATCTGCTCCCGAACAGCATCCGCAGACAAGGCGGCGCGCTCTCCCAGTTCGGCCTCGGAAGCGCGCCCGTTGCGACGCAGAAGCCTGAGCAGTGAGTCGTTGGTCATGGCGGGCGCTTCTAGTGAGAACGGGCCCTGATAGCAAGCCGTAGCTGCGAATCCCCGGTGAACAGGAGCACCTCTGAGCTGACACAGGCCCGGGACCTTGAATCCGGTGCCCCTACAGATGCGCGCCGAAAAAACGCAAGGTATCGACCAGATGCTCCTCCCAGTATGACCATTCATGGCCACCGGGATACTCTTCATAGTGGTGTTCAATTCCAGCTTCCGAGAGACCCTCGTGCAACAGCCTGTTCGCGTTCAGGAGCGGATCATCAACCCCGCAGTCGAAACGTATCGCAGGAAGATTCTGCCGATTGTTCAGGAACGCCTGCAGGACACTGTGATCCGCACCCTCCCTCCCTGCCAGATCCGGCAATTGCTCCACAAACTCCTCGAGTTCCGACAAGCTGGTGATCGAAGAGTGCGCTGAAATCGCCTGGTAGACTGAGCCGTATTTCGCTCCAAGGCGTAACGTTCCGTAACCACCCATGCTCAGCCCTGCGAGGAATCGGGGCGAGCGAAGAGAGAACGCGGCAGCTGCCTCCTCGATCACCAGGGGCACTTCCTGCACGATCCAGCTCTCGTAGTCCGCTTCCTCATGTACTACGTAGCCCGATCCATCACCCCACAGGCCGTCACTGGGCATCGCGAGGACAAGGGGAGGAATCTCTCCCTCGGCGATCATGCGCGCGGCCGTCAAATGAGCACCGGCATTGTATGCCCAGGCCCAGTGTGAACTGTAAACGCCATGAAGGAGAGTGACGAGCGGGAGGCCCGCTCCGTCCTCGAACCCGGAGGGGACAAAGAGAGTGAGATCCACCCTCCGCCCGAGCGCCCTGCTCTTCACCGTGACATGACGAAGCCCGGCGTGCTCGAAACGGGACTGGCTGACCTTGATCGTTCGGAATGCGCTCACACCTGTTCCAAACACTATGTGGGCGGAACCTGCAATGGTTCCTTCCCGCTCCGCTGACGCAGCCAGTTGGCCGCCCGCAGCACCATCGGCAGGCGAATCATCCACAACTCGAGACTCCGCTTGCCGGGAAAGTTCATCAGGACCAGCCCCGCCAGGATCGTCAGCAACCCCTGGCCCGGGAGGGCCAGAAGCGCGACACCGAGCACGACCAGCACGCTTCCTGCCATGTTTTTCAGGATCAGACCCGTCCAGCGTCTCACAGGCTGGCTGGCCGAGTCCCTGCCCCGGATGCGGTCCGGCATGAAATAATCCGCGCTCATCAACGAAATGGCCCACGGGGTGAACACGATCGCAGCCACCACCGAGACGGCTGAAAAGCTTCCGAGAAGCCACAGCAGGGTTTCATTCTCCCCGAGCCATTCAACGATGATATCCAAGTCCCCTTCTCCCTTGATCTGTTGAATTCGCGCGAGCTCGTTCCCCCGGGAATTCCTCTCGTAATGAGCGGGAAGGCCCGCGCCAGAGGCAACTTACGACCACGCAGCAGGCCTTCAGCCTCACTGCTCCCCGGTAGCGGTCTCACCTCCCTTTGCGAGCACTCTTCGACTCTTCAGGTCAAATACGCCCCCGGTTCGAATCGTTTCCCATTTTTTCTCGATGGGAGTATCCTTCCCCCACTTTTTCGGGTCATAGACAAGAACTGCGCCCTCCTCCTTCCCGATGACCTCGAAGCGGTCCCCCTTCACTACAATCGCAACGTCCTCATCAATCCCGATTCCAAGCATTGCCTCCCGGTTGAACTCCCTGCGCATCTTCTTGCCCGGGTCCTCAAGGACCTCAACCAGGTCCTTCTGGCGCCCTCGCGCGATGAGGTGCTGGTCGATCGCCGTATTCCGCATGAATCCAAATCCCCGCTGGAAATCACCGATCATGATCGTGTTCCCGCTCGTATCCCCCCGCGCGAGAAAGGACCCCTGAATGGTTGCACCAGCCGAGGACCCTCCGATGACTCCTCCACGCTCGAGCACCTTGTGGAATTCCTGCTCGGCCCGGGTCCCGCCATAAGCCTTCGTGAGCCGCCATTGCCGTCCCCCTCCAAACCACACCCCGGTGGCCCGTGCGATGGGGGCAACAAACTCACCAGTCTCCGCGACGCGCCGGTCATGGGTATGCAGCACGGTCACCTCCGCGACCTCGAATCGCTCCTTGGCCATCCGCGCGGCCCAGGACCGCTGGTAGGGATAGGCCGGATTACTGGAGGCGGCAGTCGGCACGATCACGATGCGCGCCTGCTTGCCACCGGCGAGCTCCACAAAGGCGCCAAAGACTCCGGGAACCTCCTTCCCGCCCCCTCCCATGATGACGAGGCTTCCGCTGGGAGGCCCCACGACGGGGGGCTCCTCGGCCCCGGCCGTTCCGAGGAGACAAGCTACTGCCAATACCGCCGCGCACTTGGGTGTCATCAGTCCATAAGGCACCCGGAACCCTCCTCATTTCAAGCATGCAATTTCTTCCCCTCGCTCCCTCTGGCTTCTATCCTCAGCGCATGCGCATTCCCTGCCTTCTTCTGCATCTCGTTGCTGGCTCGACCCTCTGCGCCGAGCGTCCGAATATCGTCTTTGCCATCGCCGACGACTGGGGTTGGCCGCATGCCAGCGCCTACCGCAATGACGACGTTTGCAAAACCCCCACTTTTGACCGGGTCGCCGCAAACGGCATCCTCTTTCACCACGCCTACGTGTCCTCCCCATCGTGCACACCAAGCCGTAACGCCATCCTGACCGGGCAGGATTTCTGGCGTCTTGGCGGAGGAGGGAATCTCTGGAGCGTTCTGGACACCGCCCATCGGACCTATCCGAACCTCCTCGAGGAGGCAGGCTATTTCACCGGCCACTGGCGCAAGTCCTGGGGGCCCGGAAAGCTCTCCAACTGGAACCGCCACCCCGCCGGCGAGCGCGTTCGCAACCCCACCGAGTTTCTCAGGCAGTGGCAGGCTTCCGCCAGCGAGAAGCCCTTCTGTTTCTGGTTCGGTGCCAGTGACCCCCACCGCGGATACAAACTCCACTCCGGCAGGGAGAGCGGGATGAACCTTAAGCGCATCAAGCTCTTCGAGCACTATCCCGACAGCCCGGAAATCCGTGGTGACGTAGCGGACTACTACTTCGAAGTGCAGCGTTTCGACCGCGAACTCGGGCAATTCCTCGATCAACTGCAGGAACTCGACCTTCTCCACAACACACTCGTGGTCATCACCGGCGATCACGGCATGCCCTTTCCTCGCTGCAAATCCAACCTCTATGATTCCGGAGCCCGGGTCCCCCTCGCCATCCAGTGGCCGCGGGTTATCAAGAAAGGACGCGTCGTAGAGGACTTCGTCCACACCACCGACCTCGCTCCCACCTTCCTCCAGGCCGCTGGCCTGGAACCCCCCGCCTCGATGACCGGTCGCAGCCTGCTGCCTATTTTCAGCAGTGAGAAGAGCGGACGCATCGAACCCGGGCTCCGGGATCACATCGTGATCGGCAAGGAGCGCCACGTCATGGCCCAGGAGGCTCCGGACACCGGCGGCACTCCGATGCGCTCGATCCGCACGTATGATCACCTTCTCATTCGGAACTTTCGCCCCGATCGGTGGCCCGCCGGAACTCCCCACCACAAGAAGGCGATGATTCCCGGGGCATGGCTCGCTGACTGCGACAACGGGCCAACAAAAACCTATATGGTAGCCAACCGCGAAAAGAATGAAGAGCATCGCCGAAAATATGACCTCGCCTTCGCCAAGCGACCCTCTCTCGAACTCTACGACCTGAGGAAAGATCCGGGACAGCTGACAAACGTGGCCGGCGACCCTGCCTACCGCGAGGTCAGCGCAGGTCTTCAAAAAAAACTGGAGGCCGCCCTCCGGGAGCGCGGAGACCCCCGCATTGCCGGGCAGGGTGACGAAACCTTCGACAAACCGAAGTATCTCGGGGGGGCCCCCAAGTATCCGCGCAGGAAGAACTGAAGGGGACGGACACGCATGCCGCACCATGCCTCCCCGGAGTCCGCAGTCCCTCAAGTTCCGGAAATCGGCATTCCCTTCCTTGCCCGATCTCCACTTTTATCACACAGTCGAAGAGAGGTGCTTCCAATGTAACTTCCCGCCACAATGCATCCCGGCCTTCTCGCCTTTCTTTCCTTCCTTCCGATTCTCATAGTAGCCGTCCTGCTGGTCGGCCTGCGCTGGCCCGCCAGCCGGGCGATGCCAATCTGCTACGGCGTAGCGGCACTGCTCGCCCTCTTCATCTGGCAGGTGCCAGCCACCAAGGTTGCTGCGGCTTCCATTAACGGCCTGGTCGTCACCCTCAGCCTGCTTTACATCATTTTCGGGGCCATCCTGCTCCTCAACACCCTTCGAGAAAGCGGTGGTCTCCGGGTCATTCGACAGGGATTTACCGACATCTCTCCAGACCGGCGCGTCCAGGTCATCATTATCGCTTGGCTCTTCGGTTCCTTTATCGAGGGTTCGGCCGGGTTTGGAGCACCGGCCACCGTCGCTGTCCCCCTCCTCGTCGGGCTCGGCTTCCCCGCGATGGCTGCTGTCCTCGCCGGAATGGTCATTCAGAGCACGCCGGTCTCCTTTGGCGCGGTCGGCACTCCTATCAAGGTCGGGGTCGGCAATGGCTTGGCGGTGGACAACGCCCCGGCGTCCGGGGCGCTGCACGGAGTCTCCACCGATCCCGCGGTGGAAGCCTACGCCAACAGCGCCGGCTTCGAGAATGGAGAAGCCCTCCTCAGCAGTATCGGCCTCAAGGTGGCAACCCTGCACGCCTTCACCGGCATCCTCATCCCGCTTCTTCTGTGTGGACTGCTCACCCGCTTTTACGGACCCAACAGGAGCTTCCTCGAAGGTCTGCGCGTCTGGAAGTTCGCCTTGTTCGCAGCAATCGCCATGATCCTTCCTTACTGGCTTGTGGCATGGCTCCTGGGGCCTGAATTCCCTTCTCTCGTCGGCGGCCTGGTCGGACTCTTCATCGTGGTGGGCTCGGCCCGCGCCGGCTTGTTCGTTCCCAGCCCGGACCGCGCGTGGGATTTCGCTCCCCGCGACCAGTGGAGTGCCGAATGGATGGGTTCACTGGCTGTCGAGAACGAGACCGAGAAAACGGAATCCCCCGGGATTAGCCTGCTCAAGGCCTGGTTGCCTTACATCCTTGTCGGCCTCCTGCTGGTTATTACCCGTATCCTTCCTGACCTCTCCACCTGGCTCAAGGGCTGGTCCGTGACAGTGCAATCCCCGATTGCGGAGGCTCTCAAGCCGAAGGCCTTCCAGTTTCTGTATCTCCCGGGCGCGGTCTTCATTCTGGTGTCCATTCTCACCTTCTTCCTGCACCGCATGCAGTGGAACTCCTACCGGAGGGCCTGGGGCTCCGCCTTCCGGACCACCTCGGCAGCCTCCATCGCACTCGTATTCACCGTCCCCATGGTGCAGGTCTTTATTCATTCCGACGGGGGCGCTGCAGGCTATGCCAAGATGCCGGAAACCCTCGCGACCGGGGTGGCCGGTCTTGCAGGCGGGATCTGGCCCATTCTCTCCCCCTTTATCGGAGGCCTTGGAGCCTTCGTGGCCGGCTCCAATACCGTCAGCAACATGATGCTCTCCCTCTTTCAGTTCAACACCGGACAGGCCATTGGAGCGAACCCCTCGTGGATCGTTGCGCTGCAAGCCGTGGGCGGGGCTGCCGGCAACATGATCTGCGTCCACAATGTGGTTGCGGCCTCCGCGGTCGCTGGCCTCGTGGGCAAGGAGGGCCTTGTCATCCGGAAGACCGCCTGGGCCTTCCTCTACTACGCCCTCTTTTCAGGGAGCCTTGGCTATGCCATCGTCTCGTGGAGTGAGAAAGGGATATTAAACGTCGGGACCCTGTGCGTGATTGCGATCTGGGTGGGGGCCGGAATCCTCATCCTCCTCAGCGGACGCCGCCAGCACCGGGTTCAGACCGCTCCGGGAGGCGCTCCAATCCAGGAACAATCCCCCGGCCCTCACATCGAGAAGGACGTGCCCGTTGCGACCACCCGCGAGATCACCGGACAAAAACTTCCGACCATGCCTCTCCCCCCCTCTGAGAACGAGGAGGACAAGTCGCCCGGTCCGCGTTCAGGAATTCCACCCGAGGCACCTTCCGAACCCGGAATCGAACCGGCAGACCTGCCACCCTCTGGCGGGGAGTCCCCTGCGAATCTTGAGGACGAAATGGATTCCGAGAAATGGCTCACCAAGAGGGCTGCCCTTCGCGAGGACAAAAACCACCCGCCCGACTGAACCTGCATGTTCCGTCAGGATTACATTCTCCGGGAGGTCGAGCGCATGGTCGAATTCTGTCTGCGTGCGGCAGGCCTGAAAAAGCCGGACGTCATTGCCGACTTCGAGGACTTCCTCGAGGAACACTGCGAGTTGCTCACCGGCCTGCCTCTCGCCACCCTTCTCGACACCGAAGCCCAGAAACTCGTCGCCCTGCTCTACCATCCGGAAACAGCCAAACTCCCCCAACTGGTCTCCTGCGGGGCCTGGCTGTGCGAAGCTGCCGATGTCAGCCTGCTCTCCGGACGCCATGAAGAGGCACGCAGACTTTTCCTCCGCGGGGCTCAGATTCTCGGCTTCATGACTTCACGACACGGAGACCAGGACGAGTTCGCCCCTCTCCATGGACATCTGGACAACCTGCGCAGCAGACTCGGAGACTACCGTTTCCCGCCTCCACAGAGGGCCCAACTGGAAGCAATGCTCTCTCAGGCACACCCCGAGCCTCCACCAGCCGGCACCGACTGAACCCCGGCGGGCGCACGCTCTGGTGTCTTGCCTCAGGAGTCAACCCATCCTATCTTTCGCTTATGCCCATCGGGGATCTCGTTCGACACATCGTCATTGCGGTCATCCTGCTTGTTTTAGCTGCCTTCGGCCTGAAGACCTGGAACAAGCAAAAGCTGGAGACACGTATCGTAAGGGACCTGCGCTCACTCACCAACCCAACCGCCTCCTTCGAGGCGAGGACCAACGACGTGGCGCGGAGCGCGCTCTTCAGGACGATGGGCCTGCTGTACGAGGCAAAGAGCAAACTCGGCATGGAGCCGGCTGAAATTCTTTCCGAGGCGTTCCACGGTGATGACGAGGGCGCCCTCTTTGGCCCGAAGGAAACCGGACGCGAATCTTCCTCGGATCCGAAAGCCCAGATCATCGGGGAGGGCCTTCTCCGCAATTACACCCACTGCACAAACCTGGGACTCTTTTCCGACGGCGCAAACCTGATGTCGCTAGGGAACGGCGAACCCGCCACAATCACCAAGGGTGCATCATCCGGGGAGAATGCAGTAATCAGTTACATCGTAGACCCCGGAATTGCCTCTGGGATCGAGAACATCGTTCCAAACATGGTGATTTCGTCGCCGGGGACCAGCGAAGCGGACGACGAGATTCCCAATGAGTTCGACATTACGAGCGCCAAGAATCTTATTGGAGCCCTCTACCGGGCACGTCTCATCGACCGCGATGCCGAGGACCGTCTCACCCTGCACTACGAGCGATTTGGTTCTCCTGCGGGTCCCGAGCCTCAAAACACCTCCGCGAATGAAGTTCCCGAAGACTCCGGCCCAAACCCCGAACCCCAGCCAGATTCCAACCCGCAAGCCAAGCCTCCAGCCCCGGAACAGGAAGACTGCCCCTTCGACACCCCTCTGGAATAATCACGGGCACACACGCGTCCTGGCATTCCGCTTGTCTCTGGAAACCGTCTCATTCTCGGTCAATCGTCGATTAACCTTCGCGCCCCCTGCGCCGCGTTTTGGGGAAGAGCCGCAGACCTCCTCCCCACATCGTCACACACTGTAGACTTGTGACGAATCACCACACCGCTAGCCTGTGATACTCAACCCATGAAATCCCCCCACTACCTCTGGGTCAAGGCTCTCCCAGCCCTGGCTCTCGTCCTCATCCTGCTCAGCCCTTCACGTGTTCTCGCTGGAGACAGCGTCATCGTCTTCAATGAGGTTCACTATCATCCTGTCGATGAAGAAAACGACACCGAGTGGATCGAACTCCACAGCCTCATGGGAGTCGATGTTGACATGTCCAACTGGAAGCTACGGGGTGGAATTGCATACAGTTTTCCAGAGGGCACGGTCGTTCCGGGTAACGGATACCTCCTTGTTGCTGCCGACCCCGCCCACCCGGGACTTCGCGGCCAGGGGGCGCTGGGCCCCTTCACCGGGAGTCTCGCCAACAACGGCGAAACCATTCGACTGGTGAACAACAGCGAACGCACGATGGATGAACTTAACTACGGCGACGAGGGGGACTGGGCGGTCGGCGCGGACGGACTCGGCTCCACTCTCAGCAAGCGGGTGGAGGGCAGCGCGGACTCGCGGCCCTTCAACTGGCAAGCCAGTCCGGAACCAGGTGGCACTCCAGGGCAGCCGAACCTCCCCGAGGGGCCACGCCCACCCACCGTACACACCCTCCTCACCCTCAACGCGGACTGGAAATACCGGGAGGAAGACCGCGCCCCTCCGGCCGACTGGCAAACCCGTACATTCGAGGACTCCGACTGGCCGACCGGCAGCGGCGCCCTCTTTGCCGGCAACCCAACACCCGAGGGCTCCACGGAAGGCCTCCTTGGATACTGGCCCCTCGACGAAACCTCGGGAACCGTGGCAACGAACGAAGTGCCCGGGGGCGAGAACGGTCAACTCATCAGCGGGCCCTCTTGGTTTAATGATCCTGTCCGTGGGAGGGTCCTGGCCTTCAACGGTTCCGATGCTCACGTCGTGATCGGGCCCACTACCATCCCCCGCATGACCGTCGAGAACGATTTCACCTGGTCTTTCTGGGCCTACGACCAGGGTGGCGTGAACAACAATGTCATCCTAGGCAACCGCTACTCACCCGGCGGGCAGGACTTTTCCCCTCGCGAATTCATCAAGTTCACAACCAACCGCTTCGAATTCCACCGCTCCGGAGCCGGGATCGACATTGACTACGCAAACATTCCACTCAACACCTGGATGCATCACGCCGTCGTCAAGGACGGGAACGAGCTCATCTATTATCGCAACGGCCTGCAAGCCGGTAGCCAAAGCATAACCGGTGGGTTGAACAATCCACAGCCGCTCTATTTCGGTGGCGACCAGAGGCAGGAGAACTGGGGTGGCCGGCTGGATGATCCCGCGATCTGGGAGAGAGCCCTTCCCGCCAGCTCAATCGCTGGACTGGCTGACGGCTCCCTGACCCCGCTTACCGCACCCACCGCCGATGGGGACACGCCCGGCAATCTCAACACCGAGCTCACGCTGGGCGCGACGACCTTCTACTTCAGGCACGAATTCACCTATGGGGGCAACCCCGGCCGGACCACCCTCGCCCTGCAACTCCTCGTGGACGACGGCGCAATTGTCTACCTCAATGGTGATGAGATTCATCGAGAAAACATGCCGGGGGGCGCTATCAGTCATGCCTCCCTTGCACAGACGGACATCAATGACGCCCGCCTGACCTCCCCCATTCCCATCTCAAGCGGAAGCTTGCGCACCGGACTGAACACCATCGCCGTCGAGGTGCATCAGTCCTCCGCCCTGAGCTCTGACCTCGTATTCGGCGCGACCCTGGTCGCTACCGAGGAACCTCCTCCCCCGGGAGAACTGTCCCGCGATATCGTCTTCAGCGAGATTGCCAGCGGAAGCGCCCCCGATTTTCAGGTCGAGATCACGAACGTGGGTTCGAATCGCATTGAACTCTCTGGCTACCAGCTTAGATCGTCCAGCGGAGCCTCCCACACCCTCTCCTCCGGCTCACTCGAACCCGGGGAACGCCTCGCCCTCACTCCGGATTTCCCGGTCAGCTCCGGACACCGCCTCGCCATCCTCCGTCCCGGAAGTAACCGAATGGCCGATGCGCGCAAGGTCACCAACCGGCTGCGGGGACTCTCCGGAGACCAGTGGCTCTATCCCGACGCACCGACTTTCGGGACCCCAAACAGTTTCTCCTTCAACACCGACATCGTGATCAACGAGATCATGTATAACCCGCGCCCTCTTCCGGCGACGCGCCCCTCGACCCCTGACCTGCTGATCGACTGGGATCACCGGTGGCGCTACAACGAATCCGGCGACAATCTCGGCAACAACTGGGAGACGAGCACGCACCCGGAAGATGGCGTGAACTGGCGATCCGGCCCCGGACCTCTCGGCGTCGAATCCTCCACCCTGACCCACCCCATTGCTACTCCCCTCGCTCCACTGGAGTCCCACGACCCCAGGGTGATTACCTTCTACTTTGAGACGGAATTCGACGTCACGGACCAGCAGAAGCGCGACACCACCCTGCTCGAACTCGCCCACCAGATCGACGACGGGGCGATCTTCTACCTCAACGGCATCGAGATCGAACGTTACCAGGTAGACGACGAACCCATCACCTCGTCCTCACTCTCGAGCGACACGGTGGGAGACGCAGCTGTCGTCACGACCGTCCTGCCCCCGTCTGCGATCGCAGCCCTGCAGGCCGGAACCAATCGCCTCTCGGTCGAAGTCCATCAGACCAGCGCTGGCAGTTCGGACATCGTCATGGGACTCCAGCTGACCGCGGCACAGGAGGGCCTTCCCTTCCGCCGCTCAGACGACCAATGGGTGGAACTCTTCAACCGGGGAACGGAAGATGTGAACCTCAGCGGCTGGCGCTTCACTGATGGAATCTCGTTCGAATTCCCATCCGAAACGATCCTTCCCGCCGGGGAGTATCTGGTCGTAGCCCGTGATGCGGCTTCTCTCTCCGCCAAGTTCCCCGGCATCAACGTCGCAGGCGAATGGAATGGCTCCCTCTCCCGGAAGGGCGAACGTCTCCGCCTTGTCGACGCCAATAAGAACCTGGCCGACCTGGTCCGCTTCTCGGACGGGGGCCGCTGGCCCGGGCAGGCGGATGCGGGAGGCTCGAGTCTCGAACTCCGGGACCCTCATGCCGACAACAACTCCGCGGAGGCGTGGGCCCCCAGCATCGAGAGCGCACCATGGCAGGAGATTTCCTACTCGGGACGGGGAACTCACACTCCGAGCAATGACCCCTCCCGTTACCATGAGTTTCTCTTCGGCCTCCTCGACGCGGGAGAATTCCTCATCGACGACATCAGCGTGATCGAGTCCCCAAACGGGGCAGCTCGTGAGCTCATCCAGAACGGGAGCTTTCCCCGCGACTATTCCACCTGGCGCATGCGTGGAAACCACCGGCACGCCCGGATTGTTCCCGATCCTGAAAATCCCGCCAACAGGGTTCTCCATGTCCGCGCTACCGGAGCCATGGAGCACATGCACAACCACGGCGAGACCACGCTCAAGTCTGGAGGCAACTTTGTCTCCCTGAGCACATCGCAAACCTACCGGATCAGCTTCCGTGCGAAATGGATCAGCGGATCCAATCAGCTCAACACCCGCCTCTACTTCAACCGCATGCCACGCACCCACCTCCTGGAGGCACCCCAGGACGGCGGCACTCCCGGTGCCCCGAACACCCAGACAGTTGCCAATGCAGGACCAACCTACACAAACCTTGCCCACTCCCCTGCCGTCCCGCCCGCCAATACCCCGGCCACTGTCAACACCACCCTGTCGGATCCAGACGGCATCGCCACCGTGAATCTCTTCTATTCGGTCGACGGCGGCCCCTTTTCCAGAAGACCAATGACCAGTCAGGGCGAGGGCAGGTACACGGGCACCATCCCAGGTCAGTCAACGGCCAGCAAGGTTCAGTTCTACCTCGTTGCCGAAGACAACCTCGGGGCCACCCAGTCCATTCCAGCAGCCGGAGCCGCTTCCCGCGCCCTGATCCCCTGGGATGACGGACAGGCCGACCTGGATTACGGCGATTGTCAGCCCAATAACTTCCGCATCGTCATGACGGATGAGGATACGGACTTCCTGCACAACGTGACCGAGGTGATGAGCAACGATCGCATCGGCTGTACCATCATCTACAACGAAAAGGAGATCTATTACAATTGCGGGGTACGCCTCAAGGGCAGCCAGCGGGGTCGCGCCAAGAATGTGCGGGTCGGGTTCTCGGTTGGCTTTCCGGACGACCAACCCTTCCTCGGCGCCCACGAAACCGTCGCGGTTGACCGCTCCGGGGCGGGCGACCAGTTCAGCCAGAAAGAGATCCTGGTGAAACATATCATCAACCGGGCTGGCCGCATCCCCGGCATGGAGGATGACCTCATCCGGATCATCGCCCCCCGGTCCAACCACACCGGATCCGCCATGCTTCTCAAGTCGCGCTTCGACAACGAGTGGCTAGAGAACCAGTTCCCCAACGGGGACGACGGCACCCTCTTCGAGTATGAACTCATCTACTATCCAACCAGTACCGACACAGGCGGACCAGAAGGCCTCAAGCGCCCGAATCCAGACAGCGTGGTCGGGGTCTCCATGCGTGCCCTTGGCGGACGCCGGGACAAGGAAAACTATCGTTATCACTGGCAGATTGATAACAACAAGGACGCAGACAATTACGCCCCTCTGATCAACGCCCTGACCACCCTGGGCCTGAGTGGCAATTCATACCGTCAGGCCATCGCCCGCGACCTTGACGTCGACCAGTGGCTCCGCTCCTTCGCCGCACAGGTCCTCTGCGGCATCGGCGATAACTACAGCAGCGGTTCCCAGCACAACGCCCTGTTTTACATCCGACCTACGGACGGGCGGATGATGTATTTCCCCTGGGACATGGACTTCAGCTTCAACCGGGGCACTACCAGCAGCCTGACGCCGAACAGCGACCTCAGCAAACTGATCGGGGCCAGCCCGGCCAATGAGCGTGCCTATTACGGACACCTCAAGGACATTATCGACTCCGCCTTCAACACCCGCTACATGACGACCTGGGCCAACCACTACTCCTGCTTCCTCCCCACCGAAAATCTCGCCACCCATCTCAGCTACATAAACGGGCGCCGCAATCACGCCCTGAATGCGATCAACAGCGCGGTGTCGCAGGTCCCCTTCCGCATCAACACTGCCAACGGCACCACCACGAACGACTCCTCCATCACCCTCCGGGGGGACGGATGGGTGGACGTCCGCAGCATTCAGGTCGCTGGCGCCACCGAACCCCTCGCCATCACGTGGACCGATGACAACAGCTGGGAAGCAACTGTTCCGGTTCTCCCCGGCCCGAACGAAATCGCCCTGCAGGCCATCGGCTTCAAAGGCAACATCATTGCGGAGACCACCGTAAACGTCACCGGAACCAGCACCCTTGTTCCGGCCTCCGCCACCACCCTTGCGATCTCAGAAATCATGTATCACCCGGGCCCGCCAACCAGCTCGGAGATACAGGCCGGCTTTCAAGACCAGGACGACTTCGAGTTCATCGAGGTGGTCAACTTCAGCGAGACGCAGACAATCGATCTCACCGGCCTGAGATTTGTCAATGGGATCGATTACCAGTTCCCCGACAATACGACCCTCGCCCCCGGTGCCCGGGCACTCGTCACCGGGGTTGAAGCCGCATTCCTCGAACGATACGGCCCGGGCCACCTGATCCTTGGAAGTTATCAGGACGGTGGAGACAACAAGCTCGCAAATGACGGAGAACGCCTGGTCCTCAACGATGCCTCCGGCACGCCGGTCGCTGATTTCTCCTGGGACCACGACGCGCCCTGGCCTTCCAGCGCGGACGGGCTCGGCTACTCCCTTGTTCTCATGCTACCGGGAAGCAATGATCCAGAGCTTCCAAGCAGCTGGCGGACGAGCGCTCTTCCGGCTGGCAACCCCGGCACCACTGACGCGATCAGACTGAATACCTGGCAGACCGCCCAGCAGGTCACCAACCTCTTTTCCGATGAAGATGGCGACGGCCTCCCCGCCCTTCTCGAATTCGCAAGCGGCCAGGACCCCAACAGTGCTGCCGCCTTCGACCCTGTTACCGTCCAACTCGAGAGCGGAAACGCTCCCCACGCGGTCATTGCCTTCAGACAGCTCATCGGCACTGATGAGGTTCTCTTCAGTGCGGAGGAATCCGCAACCCTGAACGACTGGCTGCCTGGCCCTACCTATATCGGCAGGACAAACAATGGCGACGGCACCAGCTCGATATGGTTCCGCAGCAGTGTTCCGGCCTCCGGTAGCCAGTCAGGATATCTTCGGATTCTCGGAACAACGACCCCCTGACAAGAACCTGCGCCCGGGGGACCGGAGAGGGTCCAGCGGCAATCCCATTCAGGCTTATTACCCTCGCGGGAAAGCATGGTCTGCCATTGAGCCCCGGGATCCGCTGCTGCCGCCATCAGGTAGGAAGGCCTGCTCCCTTCCCTGATTCCGAATGAATCAACCTTGTGATCTCGAGGGCCACCTCCAGCGCAGCAGCACCCTGCAGGCCGGTCACGGCTGGCTCCGTCTTGCTTCCCACCGCATCGACGAATGAGCGTAATTCCGCAACAAGCGGCTCCGCCGGGTCGATTTCCACATCCGCCTGCCTGATCCCACCCGCTTCAATCCAGGAAACCTTCCCCTTCTGCTCCTGATAATCCAGGGAGAGGTAACATGTTTCCTGAAATACCCGGATCTTGCGCATGCGCTCCGGGCTGATGCGGCTCGCGGTGACATTCGCAACGCAGCCGTTCTCGAAACGAATCCGTGCATTGGCAATATCCTCATACCTCGTAAGAACCGGAACACCAACCGCGTCAATACTTGCTACCGGAGAGCGCACCAGGTGCATGATGACCTCGAGGTCATGAATCATGAGATCGAGGACCACACCGATGTCGAGACTGCGATTCGGGAACGGGGAAAGTCGGTGAGCCTCGATAAACCGGGGCCGGTCGAGCCGGTCCTCGAGGGGGCGCAGAACCGGGTTGAAGCGCTCGATATGCCCAACTTGGAGCAGCTTCCCGGTTTCTCCCGCGATCCTGAGCAGTTCTCCGGCCTCCTTCTCGTTCCCCGCAATAGGTTTTTCCACAAGAAGATGGGCTCCATGCCGCATTAACACGGCACCCACCTCCAGGTGAAAACGGGTTGGCACCACGACACTTACCGCATCGCAGCGCTCTGCAAGGGACTCAAGGGAATCCACGACTTCGCCCCCGAATTCATCGGCCACCGCCTGCGCGCGTTCCCGGTCCACGTCATAGATGGCCTCCAGGCGAACACCCTCCAGCAATCCATATACCCGGGCGTGATTACGGCCCATGGATCCGGCTCCTGCGACACCCACCCTGATTTCCATGCCGTTTGTTGGCAAAATCAGAGCTTCCCGGCAAGCCCCGCGCGGTTTGCGATCTTGCCAGATAGAAATTTCTAAGGTTTCCTCCGACCAACCCGTTGAAACAGAAGAAAGATGAGTCTTCATGCCCAACTCAGCCCTGAAGCGGAAGCGCGCCTTGATGCCCAGCGGAGAAATTCCGTCATTACCTCCGTGGTCATCGCCCTTCTGGTCATGGCTCTGGTGATCCTGATTCTGCTCTTCATTCTCCTGCCCAGCCTGATGGTCAAGTCCCCTACGATCGTAACCTATCAGGCCGGCGCCCCCAACGAGGACACCATGGAGCAAAAGGAGGTCAACCCGCAGATCCAGCGGAAACCATCAGCGCCCTCCTCCTCCATGGCAAAGGTCATCGCATCCACGACTCCTTCCCCAACGGCCGTTCCGGTGCCGGAAACAGAAGCGGAGCCCAACCTCGATTTCGGTAGTGGCGACGACTTCGGACAGGGCTGGGGCACCGGTGGAGACGGCGGTGGAGGCGGGTTCGGCAACATCCCTGCCGCCATGCGTAAGCGCTGTTCGCCGGAAGATCGGATGCAACGCCTCAAGGAAAACGGCGGCAACGAAAAGTGCGAGGAGGCCGTCATGAAGGCCCTGCGTTACTTCAAGGGAAATCAGGCTGGAGACGGCTCATGGGGAGGCGGCACCAAGGTAGCCTATACCGGGCTCGTCCTCCTGGCCTATCTCGGACACTGTGAAACACCCCTCTCCGAGGAATTCGGCGAAACCGTGACCGCGGCCATCACTTTTCTCGTCGATACCGCCCAGAAAAACAAGGGACGTCTCGCGTCCAACCCGCAGGACAAGCACTGGTGCTATTCCCATGCGATCGCCGCCTACGCCCTCGCTGAATCCTACACCTTCTGCAGCCAGCTCGGGGTCAACCTGCCCAACCTCGAGCAAAGCGTCCAGAACAGCATCCAGTGGATCATCGACAACCAGAACAAGTCCGGGGGCTGG
>CAWWCX010000013.1:0-24185 GCA_963935445.1 uncultured Roseibacillus sp. | reverse complement strand
ATCTAGTACGGTCTCGTGGGCTCGGAGATGTGTATAAGAGACAGACATTCCGTTGGCGAGGCTCTGCGCTCCACCCGAATGCTCGATCATCTGACCAAAGATGGCACCCAGCCCGATGATCGTGGCGATGAAACCCAGAGCGCCTCCCATGCCCGCCTTGATCGTGTCTCCCACTTCGATGAGTTCCATCGTTCCCGAGGCGATTCCGACGAAGATGGCGGCCAGGAGAAGACTCACAAAGGCCTGCACCCGGAAGGTCAGGATGAGGACCAGGATCAGGACGATGGAAAGGGCGAGAACGGAGACAAGGCGAAAGGTATCGTAGCCGCCATCAGCAGCGCTCGCGAGCAGGGAGAAGGTGTTGATTCCCATGATGTCCGGGAGGGTGAGAGCAACCCCACCCCGCGGCAAGGGGGAAGTGCCGGGCCCAAGCGGTTTTCCCCTCCGGGATACAACAGGAAGCACCCAACACCCGGATGCGTTCGCTGCTTATGAATTCATTTCCGGCCTCAAGCCCCCTCAGGGTTGGGGCAGGAGAACCGTCTTGGAGTAGCGGTAGGAATTCTTTGCGAGGAACTTATCCAGTGCGCTGCCCTGGAACTGGGCCTTGCGCATGGTCGCGATTCCATTGTCGGTCAGGACCGTAATGCTGAAATCCACCGCCGTGATACGCCCACGATTGAACTCCGCGTTCTGGTCTCCATCGACCTCGATTCCATTCCCGGTGAAGCTGAAGGTCTCCGCCGCCTGATCCCCCCCCGTGCCGATAATGGGCACACGTTCAATCCTTGTGATAAGCCGGTTGTTCTCCAGTTCCGAGTATTCGATCGTGAAGACTACGGAGATCTCGAAAATATTCTCGCAGACGTAGTTGCTCGGGTCTCCAATCCCGGCCTCGTAACGGGCGAACTTCGCATCAAGATCCTTCGGATCAACGGGGTCATGTTCAAGAAGGTGCTCGAAGGTCTCGTCCGGGTTGACGAGTTTGCGATAGAGAACGAAGACGTTGAACTCATCCTCATCGCCATTGGTGATGGGGTCCTTGTAGAGCAGTTTGTAGTTGATGCCGGTCACGTCTCCGCCGTGGTCCTTCTTTCCCTCGACATCACCTTCGTAGCGGTCGGTGGCGGCCGAGAACATGAGGATACGGGCAGCATTGGTACTCTCATTGTCGCGCGGGCCCGGGGGGTCCTGGTCCGTTTCCGTGTAGAGCCACTCGAAGTTGGTTCCGGTCCGGAGAATCATGGCCTCAAAGTCCCGGCTCATCTGCTCCAGGGCCGCCTTGGCCTGCCGCGAGGCCCGGACCTTGTTCCGGCTCACCCGCCACCCATCCAGGGCCACCCCCGTCACCGATACGAGGAGGGTCAGCAGGATGACGGTAATGGCCATCGCAACCATGAGTTCCGCGAGGGTGAAGCCCCGCGCAGGGCGCCTCGGAATGAGAGAAATCGTCATAGGGCGGATAAGGGGAAATCTTGGTTAACGACGGACGGCGAGATTGCGGGAAAACAGGGGCTTGCCCAGCACATCCGGTCGACCGTCTCCGTTGGCGTCCTTCAGGTCCAGCTGCTCGATGTAACTGTAATTGTTACTCTTGAGGGCATAGAAGTCGGCAGTGTAGGCAATGCTGGCGCCCGGATAGGTCTCGACCGTGTTGACCAGGTCGTGCGTGTGCATGCTCTGAATCTCGCCGTGCGTTCCCGGTATCAGGATGGGCTCCTTGGCGGCGTTATCGTAGATCATCTGCGTCAAACGCACATAAAAGACCCGCCCATCCACTTGTTCAAGATCGGCCTGCAACTCCCGATCGGCATCGCCCCGGCGACGCACTGCCGGCTGACGGATGAAATCCTTGCCACTCTGCCCGAAGTCGGAATCGAAGGGTTCCAGCGAGGAGTCGACCCTGACCTTCCTCGGGTCTCCCTTGTAATTGTAGAGGAGAATCGCCTTGTCAGGCTTGCCCGAATCCCGGATCCAGTCGAAAGCCTTTTCGAAAAAGTTATCATAGGCTTCATCGGGCCCCTCTCTCAGGGCGGACAACTCCCTCTCCAGCGCGCTCGTCAGGCGATCAGCTTCCTGGGCGCTGAGGACTCGCCGGATACTGGAGGATGCCGGCCCGAACACCGCGAGGAAGGTCGTGAGAAGAACCGCAACCACACCGATCGCAATCACGGTCTCCATGAGCGTGAAACCGCGACGCCTAGGGGCAGGCTGGAAGAGGGTGTTATTCATGGTGCTGCGCGATCAATTTGCTTGGGACTGCGGAAAATGGATGTCCGGCCGTTCCGCCAGACGACAAAGCCTACCTTGTTGTTCTTGAGAATCTTGGGCTTTTCCTGATCACGGGGACGGGACCCGCTGATGAGCACCACGGCGGCACCAGGCTCCGTATTACCCTCGCTGTCCACACAGACTCCTTCGGAATTAAACTCGAAGTAATAACATTCCTTCGGGGTGCCTTTCTGACCGGGCAACTCAATGAACATGGTGCCAGGCCTGCCCACCCTGATGGCATCAGCGACCTTTTCACTTTCTTCGATACTGAAGTAGACTCCCCCCGGCATCGGGAGCTTGGGAGTCGTCACCTCCCACCCGCTTCCCCCCTGCTGCTGGGGATTCGTGCTGGTCTGGGAGTTGTCCTGGATCGCCACGCACATGTAGTTGAGGTAGCGCTCCCGATCCGTCGGGTCGTTGTCATCCAGGTTCTTGTGGATGAGGAGACGGGCCCGGGTTCCCTGGCCCACGGCCTTGCTACGCGCCTCATCAAAAAGAGCCTCCGTCAGCGAGAGAGCCGTGGTCGTGGCCTGCCCCCTGTCAATATTCTGGATCCCGACTGCGGCCACCGAGAGCAGGATCGCAATCACCGCCATCACGGCCATGATCTCAATCAAGGTGAAACCCGAACAGCGCCGGGAGGATGGGATTATGGGTGCTGGGTGTGCGTTCACTGGGACGAGTGTCTTGCTCCTCGCGGGTTTGTGGGGGTCACCATAGGAGGTTCGAAAATCAACGCAAGGATTTGTATCCACAATGTATTCTCCGCGTTTCCCCCGGCCCCTGAGAGCGTGGGATCACAGAAAAACGGCTAAAAACCCAGCTTTTCCGTGACTAGACTGAAGATTTCTTCACCCTTGCGGGTAGTGTCTTTCAGTCATCCAACCCGTTACCCGCGGGCGGATCGCGACTCTTCTCCCCCGAATAGAATATGAATCCGCGCTGTCACAACTTTATGAAACGCTCACTGCCGCCCTTGCTCGGCCTGATTTGCGCCGTCCTTCTGGGATCCTGCGTCCACGACCCCTATGATCCCTACTACTCTTCTTACGGCTATGACAATGACCACTACCACGGCCACCATTCTCATTATCACTCATATTACCGCAGCTATAGCGAGCCCCTGCACCGGCACAGCCGTGGCCACTCAAGACGCTATTCCAGCCAAGGCCACAGTTACGCCTCCCACGAAAACGGCACTCGAAGCTCACGCTCTTCAGGCTCAACCTACGAAACGCGCCCGGAGACTTCTTCCGGCCGACCTTCCAGCTCCTCCCAAAAACCCGTGAGCCCTTCCAGTCAAACCACGAAGATTCCGTCTCCGAATCCGCAGAGACCGCATAAGCTTGCATCTTTTCCGAGCTTACGCCCTCCGCCCTCGAGCAGGCCTCCATCACGTCCGTCCTCGCCTCCACCTTCCCGCGCACGAACACCCTCACGCAGCTCCTCTCCGTCTCCCTCCAAAAGCTTCGACCGCTCGGGTGGAGGCAGCTCTTCAAACAAGAGCGCCAGCGAGAGCAAGGACACCGACTCGTCACGCAGCCAGTCCAGCAAGCGTATCAGTCGTTAGGCGAATTGCGCGGGAGGGGGGTCAGCCCTTCCCGGCGCTCACGATCGCGACGGAGGTCTTCGAGACTGACCGGGCTGCACAGGAGGCGGCGTGCGAAGATCATGCCCACCAGTCCGCCGCCGAAGTGACACATGTGGCTCACTTGAAAGAGCGCCCCCATTCCGGCCTCATCCCTCAGAAGTCCTCCCAGGGCTCCGAGAACAGGAATGCCCAATCCCGGGCTCAGTAAAAAAAGGATCAGGGTCGAGAGCATCAGGCCTCGCCCGAGATTTTTGCCGGACACCATGAGGGGCCACATCCTGGAATCCGGGGAAAGACTGGTCAGGGCAAGCAGGAGCGCCATCATTCCCCCGGAAGCCCCTACCAGGGGCATTTGAGCCGGAGTGTGTCCCTCTCCCAGGGGATATGCTGGAAAGAGCAGCACGTGAAGGAGGGCCCCGGCGAGCACACCGGCGAGATAAATCCTCGCAAAGGCCCTGCCTCCCAGGATTCGCATCACCCGTCCCCCCACCGCGTAGATAACGGCCAGGTTGAGAAGGAGGTGCATCCAGTATCCGTGGAACAACGAGTAGGTCAGCAATTGCCACACCTTCCCCGACAGAAGGCCTGGCTTGCTGAGCCCGACCACGTCATAAAACCCTTTCTCGACCAGCACCCGCGCCCCTCCCTGCCAGGCAACAACCGCATGCACCGCGACGAGCAGGAGGCTCAGCAGTGTAAGAACGTCCAGTCGCGGCCGATGCAGGCTGGTTCCCGGCAGAAAATTAGGACGTCTCATAAGCGGGGAGCACCTTCCCGGGAGAGCACTGGGTTCAGGCATGACCCCGGGCGGCAGGCCCTGATACCCCATCGCAGGATCCGTTCCCAACCCCGATTTCCCCTTGCCGGTTTTTCAGGCGATTCTTCGCCCCCCCTTCACGGAAGCCCGTCAAGGAAGGGTGGCCCTAACTTTCGCCCTTGGCCCGCGGTTCTCCGCTGACACGATCATCGCTTCCCGAACTCGTCACGAAGGGCCCTCCTTCGAGAGGAGCCACTCCACTGAAGGCAACATCGGGCATCTCACTCGGCTTGCCTGCGAGAGGGAACTCCTTGCGCAGGGGATGGTAAGGGTAGCCTTCCCACATCAGGATGCGCTTCAGGTTGGGGTGCCCGGCGAATTGCAGCCCCATCATGTCAAAGACCTCGCGTTCGTGCCAGTCGGCGGTCTTCCACAGATCCACCGCGGTCGGAACCTCTTCCTCTTCTCCAACCGTGGCCTTCACCCGGAGGTGTTTCCGGTCGTCGAGGGTAGCGAGCTCGTAAACGACTTCAAAGCGCGGATCCTCACCCATGTTGTCAACGCTGCTTACATCGAGCAGGAGATCGTAGGAGAGCTCGTCCCGGCAGAAGGCAAGAATCTCCTTCAAGGCTTCAAGCTTCACCACGACGGTGTGCTCACCACGGAACTCACGCATCTCCCGCACCTTGGTGCGGCCGAATTCCTTCCGTAGCCTGCTGGTATCGCGGGCCGCCCCGGAGGATCGCTCGGTATCAGATTCGATGTCCGCACTCATCCCTACACCTGGGCTTGCTTGATCTCCGCGATCTGCTCTTCGATCGGGCTCTCCTCGTCAATCATGCGTTGCAGCTTCATCAGTCCTTCGAGCAGCGCTTCAGGCCGCGGAGGACAACCGGAAATATAGACGTCGACAGGCAACAGTTTATCAATCCCCTGCAGGACAGCATAACTGCGATACATCCCACCACTCGAGGCGCAGGCACCCATCGCAATGCACCACTTCGGCTCCGGCATCTGCTCCCAGATCCGTCGCACCGCGAGGGCCATCTTATAGGTCACCGTCCCCGAAACGATCATCACGTCGGCCTGGCGGGGCGAAAATCTCATTACTTCCGCACCAAAGCGGGAAATGTCGAAGCGGGACGCCCCCGTGGCCATGAGCTCGATTGCGCAGCAGGCCAATCCCATGGGCATGGGCCACAGTGAGTTCTTGCGCATCCAGTTGATGGCCGCATCCAGACGCGTAAAAATGATATTGCCCTCGACCTTGGAATCGTAGGCAGCATGCGAAAGCATCGTCTCGGCAGGTTCTGCGCTCACCACCGACAGAGTAGCCACCATTCCGCCCTACTCAAGGCCAGCTTGTGAAATTTTTCACAAAGTCTTGCCAGAACGCTTCCCCAACCCCGGAAAAGTGCCCACAAACCACCCCACCACGCTCGATTTTGGGCCATCCCGGGGTTACAAGGCGCCGTGCTCCTTTATTCTCAGGGATCTCCCACCACCAACCTCAGCGACGAGGATCTCGCCGCGGGCCTGACCTCCGCCCTCACCAAGCTTGGAGAACGCAGCAAGGTCCTGCTCGTCCCGCCGGACTTTTCACGCTTCTACAGCAAATCCGGACCTCTCGCCTGCGCCGCTGCCTCGTTCTACGGCGACGCGCTCGCCGACGTTCTCCCCGCCCTGGGAACTCACTTCCCAATGAGCGAAGACCAGATCGATCGGATGTATCCCACCCTTCCACGCGACAAGATCCGGCCCCATCGCTGGCGCGAGGATGTCATCACAATCGGCAAAGTTCCCGCCGCCTTTGTCTCCGAGGTCACGGGGGGCGTGTGGGAACGGGAATGGCCCGCCCAGCTGAACAAGCTGGTCTGGGAGGGCGGACACGACCTCATCCTATCCATCGGACAGGCTGTCCCCCACGAAGTCATCGGGGTCGCCAATGGCAACAAGAACCTTTTCGTCGGGACGGGGGGAGAGGCCGGCATCAACGAAAGCCACTATATCGGATCCGTCTATGGGACCGAGCTCATGATGGGGCGCCCCAATACATGCCTGCGCAAGATCCTCAACTACGCCGAGGACACCTTCTGTGATCACCTCCCGATCATCTACGCCCAGACCGTGATTGGCGCCGACCACGACGGCAATCTCGTCACTCGCGGGCTCTTCGTCGGTGATCGCGAGGCATTCGAGGCCGCCGCCAAGCTCGCGGTGGAAGTCAACTTCAACCACCTGGATGAAGAACTGGACAAGGTCGTCGTCCTCATGGACCCCGATGAGTTCCACAGCACCTGGATCGGCAACAAGGGAATTTACCGTACCCGCATGGCCATCGCGGATGGTGGGGAACTGGTCATTCTCGCCCCCGGCGTGCGCACCTTCGGCGAAGACCCGGAGATCGACCGGATGATTCGCAAGTATGGCTATCGAACCAGTGCGGAAGTCATCCGCCTCGTGGAGGAAAACGAAGATCTCCGGAGCAACCTGGGAGCGGCAGCTCACCTCATTCACGGCTCGCCAGAGGGGCGCTTCACAGTCACCTACTGCCCCGGCCACCTCACCCGGCAGCAGATCGAGGATGTCGGCTACCAATACGCCGACCTGGACGAAATGATGGCCCGCTACCAGCCCGAGGGTCGCAGTGACGGCTGGCACACCACCGCCGATGGCGAGCGCTTCTACTTCATCGGCAACCCGGCGATGGGCCTCTGGGCTGCCAAGAGCAGGCTTCTGCAGTGATTCAACGCAGCCACGCGAGAAACTCGACATTCCCGTCTGCCCCGGTAATCGGGGAATTGATGAGAGCAATCCAGTCGCGCTCCAGTTCTGCCGTGACAAACGCCCGGATGCCCTCCACCGCCTTTTCACGCAACTCCGGCTCCCGTACGATCCCGCCCTTTCCGACCTCACCCCGTGAAAGCTCGAATTGTGGCTTGATGAGACAGATCACCGAGCCTCCCTCCCGAAGCACCCCGAAGGCAGCGGGGAGAACCTTGCGCAGTGAGATGAAGGACAGGTCCATGACAACGAGGTCCACCCGCTCCCCAAGATCGCTCTCCTGAAGGTGGCGGGCGTTGAACCGTTCCTTCGCCACCACCCGCTCGTCCTGCCGCAACTTCCAGGCCAGCTGGTTGGTGCCGACATCCACCGCATGCACCCGGCTTGCCCCGTGCTGCAGCAGGCAATCCGTGAAGCCCCCGGTCGAGGACCCCAGGTCAAGACAGATCAGACCCGTGGGATCGAGGGCGAACTCCTGCAACGCCCCTTCCAGCTTGAGCCCTCCCCTCCCTACGTATCTGGGGCGGTCCCGCACTGAAAGGTCGGCATCCACCGGGATCCTTGAACTCGGCTTGGCGACCCGCTCCGTTCCACACAGGACCTCCCCAGCCATGATGAGTCGCTTGGCCTGTTCGCGCGAATCGCACAACCCCCGCTCCACCAGGAGTGCATCGGCCCGTTCGCTGTTTCGCTCCGCCATGGGTCCCCTTCCTTCTCAGGGAGTGACGGTCTCACTGCGGTTGACTGCGTCAATGAGTTGGCGCAAGCGCCCGAAATCCCGTCGGCGGTGCCGGAAAACAAGACGCGGAAGCTCCTGCAGGTCCGCTTCGTCCTCCTCTTCCTCAAGCGCCCCTCGCTGGATCATTTTGCCCGCCTTGACGATATCTGGGAACCGCTCCGAGAGGGACACGAGGGCCGCGTCGCTGAGCGGAGTATTCAGCCGCAGCACAATCCTGTCTCCCACGTAGCGGTAAGAGTGGAAGACGCTGTAAAATTGTACGATTTCCTCCACGGCCTCCTCCACGCTGTCCGTCACGCGGAACAGGTGGAAGTCACTTTCCGAGATCATGCCAAGACGGGCAAGATGCTCGTCGACAAACTGCTTCCAGAACTTCCAGTAGGTCCCCCCCACCGCATCAAGAAGAACGATCGGGTAGATGGAGGCCTTCCCGGTCTGAATCAGGGTGAGCGCCTCGAACACCTCGTCCATGGTGCCGAAACCTCCCGGAAGACCCACTGCAGCATCAGCCTCCTTCACGAAGGACAACTTGCGGGTAAAAAAATAATTGAAGTCAATGAGCTTGCGATCACCCGCAATGAACTCGTTGGCCGCCGCCTCGAAGGGCAGCGCAATGTTGAGTCCGAAACTCTCCTCCCGACCGGCCCCTTCGTTCCCAGCCGCCATGATTCCCGGGCCGGCTCCCGTGATGGTCATGAATCCCTCCTCCCGCATGCGCCGCGAGAATTCCATCGCGGCCTGGTAGGCCGGCTCCTCCTGCTGCGTGCGAGCCGACCCGAAGACGGCCACCTTGCGGTGATCGCGGTAGGGGTGAAAAACCTCATTGGCCTCCCTCATCTCCTTCAGTGAGCGGTTCATCAGTTTGAAGTCGCCCTCGGTTACCGAACCACCCCGGGCAATTCGAACCGCGGTGATCATCATCTCCGCCAGAAGGCAGCGGCTGGACTCCTCCACAGTGCTCTGCGCGAGCTCCATGATGCGCTCATCCAGCACCTTGTCTCCTGTCGACCCGACATAGGAGAAAGGCACGGGCGGGATCATGCCTCCCGTGAAGTCACGCTCCTGCGCTACTTTTCCCCTGCGGGCCTCCTGACTCATACAGAGCAAGGTATTCCAAATCCCCATTTCGGAAACCCAAATTCCCACCAGTAGCCACATTCGTATTCCCGGGTGTGCAAATGCCCTTGCATCCCACCAACTGCGCCACCAACTTCCCCCCCGTGCCGCGCCACGAGACAGATGACCTCCGTATCGCAGGGATTGATCCTCTCATCTCTCCCGCGGTCCTTTCCTACTACCTGCCCATTTCAAACGAAGCGGGCGACCTGGTTTTCGATGCCCGGCAGCAGGCTGAGGCCATCCTCGCCGGACGGGACGACCGTCTTCTCGTCGTTGTCGGCCCCTGCTCCATACACGACCCCTCCGCCGCCCTGGAGTATGGCGCACGCCTCAAGCCGCTCGTCGACCGCTTCAGGGACGACCTCCAGATCGTCATGCGGGTCTACTTCGAAAAACCCCGCACCACCGTGGGCTGGAAGGGCCTCATCAACGACCCGCACTTGGACAACTCCTTCGACATTAACCGTGGATTGCGAATCGCCCGCGAACTCCTCCTTGAACTCGCCGCCCTCGGCGTCCCGGCCGGAACCGAGTTCCTGGACACCATTTCCCCGCAGTATATCGCCGACCTGATTGCCTGGGGTGCGATTGGAGCCCGCACCACGGAATCACAGATTCACCGAGAACTGGCCTCCGGCCTCTCCATGCCGGTCGGCTTCAAGAATGGCACGGGGGGCTCGAACCAGATAGCCATCGACGCCATCGGGGCCGCCCTGGAACCACACCACTTCCTCTCCGTCACCAAGCAGGGCGTGTCCGCCATCGTCACGACTGCCGGCAACAAGGCCTGCCACGTCATCCTGAGGGGAGGAAGCGATGGCCCGAACTATGGGGCCGACAGCATAGCGCGCATCGAAGCGCAACTCACCGCGGCGGGCCTCCCGCCCCACCTCATGGTGGATTGCTCGCACGGTAATTCCTGCAAGGATTACCGCAGGCAACCGGAAGTCGCCGCCGACCTCTGCCAGCAGATTGCCGGCGGCTGTGCTGCCATCGCAGCCGTGATGGTGGAATCCAACCTGGTGGAGGGCAACCAGAAGCTCGGCGAGGACCCGACCGCCCTTGTCTACGGGCAGTCCATCACCGATGCCTGCATTTCCTGGCAGGCTACCGAGGAGCTTCTCGAGGAGTTTGCCCGGGCCGTGCGGGCCCGCCGGGGCTGAGGCGCCCCCGTTGATCTAATCCAGGAAGACGATCTTTCCACTGGCTCCGCCCTGCGCTTCAGCCTCAGCCCGGGCCTGCGCCTCGTGCTGCTCTGGAGAGCAGGAGGAATCGATGGGGGCATCCGGCGCCACCTCACTGGCCGCGACCAAGCCACGCTCAACCATCCACGCCTCTACTTCCTCCCCGCTCACATCGGGAAGCATTTCCCCATTGATCTCAACGCAGGGCGAAAGCGGCTGACCACTTTTCTGCTCCATCTCCCAGCGAAAAGCCGGGTTCGCGATGATGTCCTTCTCCTCATATTCCAGCTCATACTTCCGCATGATGGCGCGCACGCCCTCGCTCCATCCGCAGTAGGTCTTGAGGTAACAGGTGATTTTCGTAGAGGTGGATTCGCTCATGGCTTCGCGGGCAGTTTAGCCCGGCTCACCCCGGTCTCAATCCACATTTTCCCAAATTTGCGCTCTCGCCCCATGGAGATTCGCGGCATTCTCCAGCCCACCTTCCGCGGCATGACCCGTCCCACCGTTCTGATCAACTTCGCCATTACAGCCGATGGCAAAGTCTCCACTGTAAACAGGGATCCAGCGCGCTTCACCTCCAAGCTCGATCTGGAGCGCCTCCTCGAGATCCGCGGACGGGCTGACGCCCTCCTCGTCAGTCGCGCCACACTGGAAGCGGACAATATGTCGATGTCCATTCCGGCCGAGCTCCACCCCCCGCGTCAGCCACTCCGTTGCATTGCCTCGCGCTCGGGCTCTTTTGACCTCACCCACAAGGTCTTTCATTCCCCGGGGGGAGCCCTTCACCTCCTCGCCACCGAGGCCCCGGAGGACTATGATGCCTCCCCGTATGAAGCGGCCGGGACAATCGTCCACCGGACTTCCCTGCAGGAGTTTCTGCACACTCTCACGGAACACCACGGAGTCGACACCCTCCTCTGCGAGGGAGGCGGAACGTTGGTTCGGGCCCTCGCCGCCCTGGACGCGATCGATGAAGTGCACCTCACCTGGGCGGGCCACACCCTCTTCGGCGGCGCACAGGCACCCACCATCACCGGATCACCGGGCGAACACCTGCCCACCTCCCTTGAATTCGAGCTCACCCACTTCGAACCACTCCCCAATGGCGAGTGCTTCCTCAGCTACCACAGGAAACCCCGACAGGCCGACGCGCAGCCTGCAGGCGGAAACAAATCATCAGGGAAGGGCTGAACCCAGGCCCCTAGTGCTTCTCCTCTTCGTCCTTGTGCTCCTTGTAGAGGCGCTTGGTCCCCTTTTCATTCTGGTCGATCTTGTTATCTCCGTTCTCATCCGTGTCCTCCCAGTTGTGGCGCTCACAGGCACCAAACAGGAAGGCGAGGGAAGCAACAAGCAGGCTCAGAAGTTTCATCTCGCGCGGTAGGTAGCCTCTCTCCGCTCAAAAACCAGTCAAAACTCACCGCGAAACACACAACGCGCAGTCGGAGTCTCATAGATCACGATCTCGCACAGTCCCGGTAGATCCGGCTCCAGCTTCTGCCAGAACCATGCCGCCATGCGCTCAATGGTAGGGCTCGCCAGTCCGGCTACGTCATTCAGGTAGCCGTGGTCGAGCACCTCAAGCAGGGGCGCCATGGCATCACTGATCCGCTTGTGGTCATAGACCCAGCCGATATCTTCGTCCACCTCGCCCTCGATGGAAATCTCCACCTTGAAGCTGTGCCCGTGCATCTGCCGGCACTTATGCCCGTCCGGCAGGCTTGGAAGGGTGTGAGCGGCCTCAAATCGAAAGTCCTTGGTCAAGCGAGCACGCATCTCGCCGTGACTCAACCACGGGCGCCGTCCCTTGACAAGCCGCCCCCATCCCCTGAAGCCCTTTCTCGTTGATAGAGCGGCCGTCGATCTTCCCCCGGTCTCCCGCGCTGGGACGCGAGCTCTGCCCCCCGGAGAGAGCGGCAACCCGACCCTGACGGCTCTGGGCCCTTGTCAGTCGCTCCCGGGCCAAGTATCCCTCCTTCGGCATGAGCAACCGCATCGACGCCACATTCGCGAAACTCCGGGATCGGGGCGAGACTGCCTTTGTCGCTTACGTGACTGCCGGTGATCCCGACCTCGAACGCTCGCTTGAGATTCTCGTCGCTCTCGCGGAAGCCGGGGCGGACATCCTCGAGGTGGGCGTTCCGTTTTCTGATCCCCTCGCCGATGGGATCGTCAATCAGATGGCAGCAGCCCGGTCTCTTGCCGCCGGTTGCGATACCCCCGGAGTCTTCGAGCTCATTCGCCGCTTCCGGGAATCTCATCAAGTCCCAATCGTCCTCTATAATTACATGAATCCGGTCTACGCCTACGGCTACCGGGACTACCACCGCGATGCTGCCGAGGCGGGAGCCGACGGAATCCTCCTTCTCGACCTGCCGCCTGATGAAGCGGCCCATGATGATGAGATGACGCATCATGCTGGCCTGCACCACATCCGCCTCATCGCCCCCACGACTCCTCCCGATCGCGTGAAGCTGCTGGCCGAAAATGCGGGCGGCTTCATCTACGCCCTTTCCCGCACCGGGGTGACCGGGTCCCACGGCGGCCCGTCCGAGAAGATCGGGGAACAGGTGGCCGGCATCAGGTCCCACACCAGCCTCCCGGTCTGCGTTGGCTTCGGCATCACCACTCCCGAACAGGCTGCCCTCGTGGCTTCGGTTGCCGACGGGATTGTCGTCGGCTCTGCCATCGTCCGGCAGATCGAGCTTCATGCCGATGCCCCGGACGTCGCAGAGAAAGTGGCCACATTCACCCGACCCCTGATTGAAGCGGCCAAGGCGAGTATCCAACCCGGCAGCGAATAACCCGCCTTCCGGCCCTCTCCCGATCATTCCCCGTCCGGCTGGGCCCTCGGAATGTCTGCCGCACGCGGAAGACTTTCCCCGCTCCCGCCCTTGACCCCGGGGCCGGGCAGGCGTATCGCCTGCCCAGCGACCAATCACGCCATGCGCCTGCCCTTTACCAAGATGAACGGAGCCGGAAACGACTTCGTCATGATAGACAATCGCGACCTTTCGATCGCCCTCAGCACCGAGCAGATCGCAAGGGTGTGCGACCGGCATCGCGGGGTGGGTGCCGATGGCCTGCTGGCTGCTGAACCCGCCCGGGACGGAGCCGATTTTCGGTTCCGCTACTACAATGCCGATGGCGGCGAAGCCGAGATGTGCGGAAACGGAGCCCGCTGTTTCGGACGCTACACCGCCCGCCTTCTCGACGATGGGCGGGAGACCCTCAGCTTCGAAACCATGGCCGGCACCCTGAGTGCAAGGCTCCGAGGCAACGAAGTCGAGGTGGCGATGTCCGACCCCTTTGATCTCGAACTCGGCTCCCCGGTGAACATCGACGGCCTCGAAAGCCCCGTTCACAGCCTGAACACGGGGGTTCCCCATGCCATCGCCTTCGTCGAGGACTTGAACAACCTGAACGTGCTGAAACTGGGTGCCGCGATCCGCTACCACGAGCACTTTCCAAATGGCACCAATGCCAACTTTGTCACGGAAATCGCGCCCGGACATATAGCAATCCGCACCTACGAACGTGGTGTAGAGGACGAAACCCTGGCCTGCGGCACGGGGATGGTCGCCTCGGCCATCATTCATCACCTGCTCCACGGCAGCCCCGCCCCCATCAAGGTCGACGTGCAGGGAGGAGAAACCCTCCATATTGAATTCGAAGGGGACGCCGAAAGCGGCTTCCGCAAGGTTACCCTTACCGGTCCGGCCGACTTCGTCTTCGAGGGCGAGATCGAGTTGTAAACAGGTCCGACCGCTTTTGCCCTTGCTAGGCAGGCTCGCCCCCCGCATCAATCCGCTCATGTTCGAAGGCAGCTACACCGCCCTCGTCACGCCGTTTCGCGACGGTCGCGTCGACTACGATGCCTTCGAGGCGCTCATCAACCGGCAGGCTGAGGCCGGCATTGACGGTATCGTCCCGGTGGGAACTACCGGGGAATCTCCCACCGTCGACAGCACGGAACATATCGAGATCATAAAGCGCGCGGTCGAATTCTCCGCCGGCCGTCTCAAGGTGGTGGCGGGAACCGGGGCCAACTCCACCAGCGAGGCCATCCACCTGACCGGGGAAGCCGAGCAGGCCGGTGCCGACGGATCCCTTCAGGTCTGCCCCTATTACAACAAGCCTTCTCAGGAAGGAATCTACCAGCATATCAAGAACGTGGCAGAAGCCTCCTCCCTCCCTCTCATGCTCTACTCCGTGCCCGGGCGGAGCGTGATCGCGATCGAAGTGGATACCGTCGCCCGACTGGCCCGCGACTGCGAGACAGTCACCTGTATCAAGGAAGCCGGGGGATCCTCCGACCGCGTCAACCAGCTCGTGCAAGCTGTCCCCGACGGTTTTACTGTGCTCTCCGGGGACGACCCCCTTACCCTTCCTTTCATGTCCGTGGGCGCAGTAGGCGTAGTTTCGGTGGCCGCCAACCTGATCCCGGATGTCATCGCTCGCCAGGTCAAGGCCACCCTCGGAGGCTTCTTCGACGAGGCCCTCCGTATCCAGAAGCACTACTACCCGCTGCTCAGTGCCCTCATGACTCTTGATACCAATCCCGTTCCAATCAAGACCGCGTTGGCCCTCTGCGGATACTGCAGCGACGAGTTCCGTCTCCCCCTGGTGGGCCTGACCCAGGAACAAACCGAGCAGCTGCGCGCGGTCCTCACCGAGTTCGAGCTCCTCTAGCAACCCTCATCGTCACTTCACATGAATATCGTCATTACCGGACGCTCAGGCCGCATGGGCATCGCCGTGGCGGAGGCTGCGGAGCAACACCCTCAAGCGAGGGTTCACGGCACCCACGATGCGGGCGAAGAACTGCTTCCCCTCCTGCGGGAAGCAGATGCCATTATCGACTTCACCATCCACTCCTTCACTCCGCGGCTGGTGGAAGACGCCCTTGCCACCAGCACCCCGCTCGTCATCGGCACCACTGGCCACGACAAGCAGGAGCTCGCGGTCATCGAGGCCGCCTCGGCGGTGATCCCAATCGTCTTCGCCCCCAATTATTCCGTTGGGGTAAACACGCTCTTCTGGCTTACTCGCCACGCCACCCGCATCCTCGGTAACGACCGCTTCGACATCGAGGTCACCGAGATGCACCACCGCCACAAGATCGACGCACCCTCCGGGACGGCCCGCCGCCTCCTCGAGATTCTCAACGAGGAAACGGAGACCTCCTACGAGGACGACGTCGCCCACGGCCGGACAGGAATCACCGGTGCCCGTCCAGGCCCACAGATCGGAATGCATAGCCTCCGCGGAGGAGACGTGGTCGGCGACCACACCGTGATGTTCGCAGCCGATGGCGAACGCGTCGAACTGACGCACAAGGCCTCCAGCCGCATGACCTTCGCCTCCGGGGCCGTCCGGGCGGCGATCTGGCTCGGGGATAAGCCCGCGGGACTGTATGACATGCAGGATGTCCTCAACCTCAAGTAACCCTATCCGGTTGCTCCGCTGCCCCTCCCGCTCTTTACGAACCGCCCTGCATTCTGCACTGTGAACGCCCTGAGATGGCCGCACGCGTGGGAATAGCACTGGGCTCCAATCTGGGCGACCGACTTGCCAATCTGCGAGCCGCCCGAAATCTCCTCCGCGCCCTCACCCCGGACGGCGCCCACTTCGAACAGGCTCCCATCTACCAGAGCGAGCCCGTTGACTGCCCCGAGGATGCACCCGACTTCTTCAATACCGTAGTTGAAATCGATTACGTGGGCGAGCCGGCGAGACTCCTCGAGGACACTCAGGCCATCGAGTATCACCTCGGTCGCCGACCCAGTCCCGAGCCAAACGCCCCGCGGGTGATCGACATCGATATCCTCTACTTTGGTGACCGGGTCATTGATGCCGGCATCATCGTGATCCCCCACCCTCGCATGATTCACCGCCGCTTCGTCCTGCAGCCCCTCGCTGACATCCGTCCCATCATGACACTTCCCGGGGACCGCGTCACCATCAGTGAGCACCTGCGCCGGCTGGACTCAAGCGAGAGCGAGCTCACCCTCACGCAGGCCCAGTGGTAGGCGGAAGCAGGTTGCAGGTTGTCAGCCTCTCTCCTGAAGCGTATAGAGTCCGCGAATTGACCCGATGAAGACCGCTCCTCAGAAGGCCGCGGCGATAACCGCGCAAAAACCTGACGGCCTCCCTATCGCAGCGCTCACGGCCTGGGACTATTCCACCGCCCGCCTGCTCGACGAGGCGGGAGCAGATCTCATCCTCGTGGGTGATTCCCTCGGGATGGTCGTCCTGGGCTTCCCGGACACCACCCACGTCACCCTCGCACACATGCTCCATCACGTGTCCGCAGTTGCACGGGGCTGTCAGCGCGCTCTTCTCGTCGCGGACTTTCCCATTCATACCTACGACAGTATCGAGGAAGCGCTCACAAATTCCCGCGCCCTTGTCGACGCCGGGGCGGAAGCCGTCAAACTGGAGGGCGGGGTCGAACAGGCTGAGAAGATACAGGCCATCGTCGCGGACGGAACGCCTGTCCTTGGACATCTCGGCATGCTCCCCCAGCGCGTGAAGGAAGAGGGCGGTTACAAGATGAAGGGGCGGACCGAAGACGAGGCGGACGCCCTGCTGGAAGGAGCTCTCGCTCTGCAGAACGCCGGATGCTTCGGAATCGTACTTGAAAGCGTGATCCCCGGCGTCGCTTCCGAAATCACCGCCAGGCTCCGGATCCCAACCATCGGGATCGGGTGCGGAGAAGCGAATTGCGCCGGGGAAATTGCAGTCACCAGCGACGTCATCGGCTCCTACCCCTGGTTCGTTCCGCCGTTTGCCACTCCGCGTGGTGACGTCGCAGGCGAGATAACGAGAGCCATCAAGGACTACATCAGCCGCTGCCGCGCACCGGGGTCGCCCCCGGCCGCACCATGATCAGCCAGGACAAGCGCAACGCGCTCAAGAAGCGCATGGCAAAGCTCGGGATCATTGAGGACGAGCTCATCGAGCGCTTTATCAAGGGCTCCGGACATGGTGGCCAGAAGATCAACAAGACCAGCTCCTGCGTCTACCTGCACCACCGTCCGAGCGGGATCGAAATCAAGTGTCAGGCCCAGAGATCGCGGGAAATGAACCGCTTCCTCGCCCGCCGCGAACTGTGTGACCGCATCGATGAAATCAACCTCGGTCGCCTGTCCGAGCGCCGCCAGCGCATCGAGAAAATACGCCGCCAGAAACGCCGCCGCTCGCGCCGCCAACGCCAGCGCGACGTCGGCCTGAAACGGCAACACGGACAGAAAAAAACGCTTCGCCGAAGGCCCGGAACGGACGACTGATCCTCACAGTTGTCCACACTCCCCGGAAATTCCCGGCCGAATTTGCGCGTCTTTCCCTCCGTTCGCGGGTAAGAAATTCCCGTGCGGCAATACTTGGACCTGCTCCGCGATGTGCTCGAAAACGGCGAAGAGCGCGCCGACCGTACCGGTACTGGCACGCTATCCGTCTTCGGAAGGCAGGCCCGCTACGACCTCCGTCAGGGATTTCCCTGCCTCACCACCAAGAAGCTCCACCTCCGCTCCATCATCCACGAGCTCCTCTGGTTTCTGATGGGTGATACAAACATCCGCTACCTGCAGGAAAACAAAGTCCGGATCTGGGACGAATGGGCTGATCAAAACGGCGACCTGGGTCCCGTCTATGGCCAGCAGTGGCGAGCGTGGGCGACAGAAGATGGAACACCCATCGACCAGATCGCTCGCCTCCTCGACGATCTCCGGAACAGACCACACTCCCGCCGCCATATTGTCTCCGCCTGGAACGTGGCCAAGGTCGACCAGATGGCTCTTCCGCCCTGCCACCTCCTCTTTCAGTTCTATGTTCACGAGCCGGGGGAAAAGGGAGGCCGCCCCGGACTTTCCTGCCAGCTCTACCAGCGCAGCGCGGACCTCTTTCTTGGTGTTCCCTTCAACATCGCAAGCTACGCACTCTTCACCATGATGATCGCCCAGGTGCTCGACTTTGAACCTCGTGACTTCGTGCACTCCTTTGGCGACATGCACCTCTATTCCAACCACATCGCACAGGCCAGGCTCCAGCTCACGCGTGAGCCGCGCGCCCTTCCCACCATGCGCATCAATCCAGACATCCGGGACATCGACGCCTTCACGTTCGAGGACTTCACCCTGGAAAACTACGATCCCCATCCGCACATCAAGGCGGAGGTCTCGGTATGAGACCGGACCAGCGGCACATGAGGGGAATTCCTCCACGGATCTCCCGCGAGGATCACTGACCACGTCCGATCCGGCTCTCCCATCTCTTCCTCACTCGACCGCGCCATGACCCTTACCGCCATCGTTGCCATGACTCCGGAGCGGGTGATCGGCCGGGACAACGCCCTCCCTTGGCACTTCCCTGAGGACCTCAGGTTCTTCAAGCGTACCACCAGCGGCCACCCGGTGGTCATGGGGCGCAAAACCTACGACTCCATCGGCAGGGCGCTCCCCGGGCGGCAGAATATCGTGCTCACCCGCGAACGCTCCTGGTCTGCGGAAGGTGTCACCGTGATCCATTCCCCGGAAGAGCTCTCCTCCCTGGAGCTACAGGACCCCGATGTTTTCGTCATGGGAGGAGCCGAAATCTACGCGCTGTTCCTGCCGCTCCTCGACGAACTCCTCATTACCTGGGTTTTTGACCCTTACGCGGGCGACACGATCTTTCCGTCTTTCGACAACCACTTTCCGCACTACGAGGTGATCGAACGGCACGGCGAGTTCGAGATCCGACGCTACCGCAGGCCTTGATCCCGCCCTTGCGCACCCCGCCTGACCCGGCGAGCACAAAAAAAACGCCCTGCGGCAGACCGGGAGCCTACAATCGATTCACAAGGGCCTGACGCACCAAGTTCAAGGCTGCCTGGCTGACCTGACGCCTGAAGGCCGCGCGCCCCCAGGGGTGAAACTGCTTCAGCACCCTCGTCTCCTCGCCCCTGACGGCAAGACCAAGGAAAACCGTCCCCGCTGGCTTCTCCTCACTTCCCCCTGTGGGACCCGCAATCCCGGTCACTGAAACTGCCAGGTCTGCGTCCGCCACCCGCAGCGCCCCGTCCGCCATCTGGCGGGCCACCGGCTCGCTCACCGCACCGTGCTCAGCCAGGTCATCCCAGCTCACCCCGATCAGATCCCGCTTGGCCTCATTGGCATAGGTTACAAACCCGAAACGGAAGACATCGGACGCGCCCGCGACATCCGTGAGACGGGTCGCAATCAATCCCCCCGTACAACTCTCCGCAGTGGCCACCGTCTTCCCCTGCTCTCTCAGCTCCCGGAGCACCACTTCCTCCAGCCCGGCCCCATCATCACTCACGAGTGCGTGCGCGAAGGCCGCCTCCGCCACCTGCCGTCCATTCGCCAGTGCGCCCGGAGTCCCGATCAGTCGCAGATCCACCTCTCCCAGGCGCGCACAGTATCCATGCTCCAGCCCCTCGATGGCCTCCAACTGGGCATCTACCCCCTGATGAAAATCACTCTCCCCGATACCAACAAACTTTAATTCCAGAAACCCGGGCATGGTTTCCACTCCTCCAAGAGCCTGCAACCGCGGGACAACTTCCCTTTCGAACATCGGATACATTTCCCGGGGAGGACCGGGTAAGAGAAAGACCGCGCAGTTGTGGGCTCCACTCTGCCGCGGCGGGAGGTAGAGTCCGGGAGCCGTGCCGTTGGGATTGGGCAGGATGTCCGCCCCCACCGGGGCCATTGCCTGCTTGCGATTTGCTTTGGCCATGCTGCGTCCCCGCTTCGCAAAAAAGTCCTCTATTGTTCGCAAGGCCGCCTCATCTTCGATCATCTCGAGACCGAGGACCTCCGCCAGGGACTCCCGGGTGAGATCATCGCTGGTGGGCCCCAGACCACCGGTCACGATCAAGACCTCTCCCTGCTCGAGCCCCATTCTCATCGCTTCCCCGACTGGCTTCCCGTCGGGAACGGTCACCTGCCGTGCGACACGCAATCCGATGGTCAGGAGCCGCTGGCCGATCCACGCCCCATGGGTATTCTGGGTCGTGCCCAGCAGCAACTCCGTCCCGGTCGTCAGAAGTTCTATCCGCACGCACGGAAGCTTCGGGCTCCTCCTCCAGATTTCAAATCGAAATCTCAGAACCGCGATTCCAGCCGAGCTCCCCGGATCAGCCCCGCTCGCTCACTTCTGCCATTCCACAACCCCGGCATCACCCCAGAGTTCCTCGAGGGCATAGAGATCCCTCATCTCCGCATGCATGATGTGCACCATCACGTCGACATAATCGAGAACCACCCACCTGCTGTCTGCCCGCCCTTCCGCACGCAGGGGCTTGTCCTCCGTCCACTCGGCAACCTTGGCTTCCACGTCCCGCAGAATCGCCTTCAGGTGTGGCATGGACGTTCCGGAACAAATCACCATGAAGTCCGTCAAACTGGAGATTCCCTGCAAGTCGAGGACACGGATGTTTTCCGCCAGCATTTCCTCTGCTGCCCGGGCGCAACTGACAGCGAGCTCTCGTCCTTCAGCATGCATGGTTCAATTCGTTGAAAAATGACGTTTGGAGGAAACGCCTCCCGTTCTTGGTTCCTTCTCGCATGCTAACGATATTTACACCCTCCGGAAAGCACGCCCGGAATCAGGCATTTCCCCGGGAGAACCCGCCCGGGCTGCTGCGGGACGGTTTTGTTCTGCAAAGCCATCCCGCGAAGACTGGAGCATAACGGAGTCGAACCGTTGACCTCTTCAATGCCATTGAAGCGCTCTACCAACTGAGCTAATGCCCCTTTACCAGTCGTCGGGGCGGGAGGAATACGCGGGCTCTACCCCGGCATCAAGGCATTTTTCGACCAACTCTTCCACCTCAGCGGGCACTCTCGCGCACCTGCTGGGCGAAGGCATCCGCCAAAGGCTTGAGCCTTGCACCATTCCATGCTCCCCGCGATGCAACAGCTCCTCGCGCCCCCGGAAGTTCCGGCACGAGCATGCGCTCCAGGGTCTCTCCCCGGGCCAGCACACCAGTGGGCGATTTCTCCGGGGTCTCCCTGCCGTAGAGTTCGGCGGGGTGGAAGACAAACCGGATGGTAGGGGAGAATTCCTCATCGCGCAGATCCCGCGCGACGGCCAGAACGATCGCAACCGCCGCATCGCTCTGGTCGTAGGCCGCATTGACGAGCACGATCCGCTCCGGGTCGCTTACTCCCGTAAGGTCGGCCCATAAGGTCGGCCAAGGGTGGTTCGCGAGCTCGAGATGCCCCCCTTTTTCCGTCTTGTAGCCATAGTTCCGGGGGCTGAGTGTGCCATCGATCAGGGCAATTGCCCTCCGCATGTTGGCGCGACCGCCCCCCGTGGACCACTGCCGGACCCCAAGAACCTTACCGAGCTTGTAAACCGTGTCATCCAGTTCCTCCACCTCGGCCGCTGCGGACGACAGGGCGAGGCGGGAATCGATCGAATCGTCCTGCGATTCCTTCCACCAGATCCAGAGCGCCCAGACCGTGGAGAGCAGCAGGAAGGCGGGCGCGCCTACCATCGCAATCTTCCACGCAGGGTTCGGCCTGGAGGGCTCCTCCGGAAGGCCGTCGGCATAGTCAGGTTCCATCCTGTTCTCCCTCTACTAGATTCACGATCGCCTCGGCTGCAACCTTCGCGGCCCCTCCCCCCCCAAGTTTCTGCGCTGTCTCCCGGAGGTTTTCCTCCAACTCACTGCGTCGATTCTCATCGGTCATCACACTTTCCACGAAGGAGGTGAGGTTCTCCACGTTCGCCTCATGCTGAATGAACTCATGCACAATCTCGCGGCCGGCCAGGATATTCGCCATCCCTAGGTGCTCGATATCCACCACCAGCCGTCCGATCAGGTAAGTTGGCCAGGCAACCTTGTAAACCAGGCAGTAGGGCAACTCGTAGTATGTGGCCTCCAGCGTCGCCGTTCCGCTCGCCACCACACCGCTCGAGGCCCGCTGCATCAGTTCCTGACTACGCCCCCTCACAATGTCGATCGGCAACCTGCCCGCCCCTTCGGACTCTACAATCGCTCGCATGCAATCCTCCAGCGGCTGCGAGGCGGCAGATGCCTCGAATCTCCAGTCCGGATAGCGCTCATGGAGACTGGCCACCACCCTCACCATCACCGGAAAAAGACGCTCCACTTCGCGATCGCGACTCCCCGGAAAAAGTCCGATGAGTTTCTCATCGCGTCCACCCTCGATGCGCTTGGCTTCAAGCTGGTCAACCAGTGGATGACCCATGCACACGGTGGGGAGTCCCGCTTCCTCGAAGATCTCCTTCTCGAAGGGGAAGAGGCAAAGCATGAGATCGAGCCAGGTTGCCATCCTCGGAATGCGCCCCTTGTTCCACGCCCACACCTGGGGAGACACGTAATCGATGAGGCGGATCGAGGTTCCGGATTCATGGAGGGCCCGGGCCAGACGCAGATTGAATCCCGGGTAGTCGATAAAAATGACTGCCGCGGGCTGGAAATCGTCGATGGCCCTCCGCGTTTCCGCAAAGCGGGCCTTGAACCAAGAGTAGCGCTTCAAGACCTCCCAGAGGCCCACTACCGCAGCCTCCTCCACCCAGTCCACCACGCCTGGACCTGCCCGTTCGCGCATTTTCGGCCCTCCAAGGCCTCCAAATTCCCAGTCGGGACGCAGGGCGAGCAGGGATTCCATCAATTCGGCCCCACGCGTATCCCCACTGTGTTCTCCCGCTACGAAATAGAGCTTCTGGGCCATCTGCGGGGCAAACTACCTCCGCCCGCCGCCCCGCCAACCCTGAAATCCCATCACAAGGGCTTGATTCACCGCCCCTCCCGCGCTACGCCAGCTGCCCCGCGGACTCATGGCCGAGAAAAAAAAGTCAGAAGACACAGGTAAATCGGATGCCCCCGAGCAGCAGGAGGGGCCTGAAAACCCAGCTCTGCTCGGCGAAATCGAGCAGGGCCCGTCAAAGCTTGAGGAGTTTCTCGATGCCCATCAGAAGAAGCTCTTCTGCCTCGTTGGCCTTCTCATCGTAGGCGTTTCCGGCTTCATCATCGTGGACGGACTCAAGGAAAAGAAAGAGGTTGATGCCGGGCAGGCGCTTGTTTCCTCCAAGGACCGGGAAGATTTTGAGAACCTCATCAAGGAGCGCCCCGATACTCAGGCAGCCGGCACGGCGCAGGTTCAATTGGCCCGGGCCCTCTGGGATGAAGGGGACAGTGAGAAGTCCAAGAAAACCCTGCGCGACTTCATCGCCGGCAATCAGGAGCATGCCGCCCAGCCCCACGCCCGCATGGTACTCGCCTCCTACCTCCTTGAGGAGGGAGAGGACGAGGAAGCGATCCAGATCCTGCGCGAACTCGCGTCCGACCCCAAGGCCGCTCACATCGCCCCCCTGGCCCTGATTCGGATCAGTGACTACGAACGCAAGTCTGGTAACGTCGAGGCCGCCCGCAACACCCTCCAGACAGCCGCCAGCCCAAACGACAAGAACAGCTTCCTGAGCAAAAATCTGGCGGAAACCCGGCTGGCTACTCTCGGAGTAGAGCTGCCTGCTACCGTTCCGCGGCCTACCCCGCCCCCTCCCAAGATCAAAGTGCCTTTGCTCGCCGCGGACGCTCCGGATAACCGACGACGCGCCAGCGAGCGCGCAGCCGCGCCGCCGCGATGGAGTCTTCCGCCGCCGCCAGCGCGCTCTTCGCCGGCGCCGACATTGACGAGGAGACGCGCGCGAAGATCCAGAAGAACTTCGAGGCTCTTGAAGCTCAGCGCGCTCTTGAAG
>CAWWCX010000012.1:0-25152 GCA_963935445.1 uncultured Roseibacillus sp. | reverse complement strand
ACACTGCATATCGTCGGCAGCGTCAGATGTGTATAAGAGACAGCGCCCGGGCCAGCGCCTCGAGGACCTTGTTCGAAAACACCCTGTAGGCCGGCAGGTGGTGCTCCCGGGCGAGATTGCTCCGCACCGCCTTGAGACGCTCATACAGACCCGGGTCAAAGGGGCCGTCTTCGTCTTCGAGGTTCCCTCCGGAATTCTTGGGGCTGCTCCCCCGCAGCGCCTTCGGCCATACGAGGGAGTAGGAATACCCGCCCTTCATGGCCTCCTCACCCCGCGGAGTCAGGGTTACGAGAGGATATTCCCCCCGCTGGGTGACCAGGAGACCCGCATCGTGCAGCGAATGGAAGAGCTCATTGAGGTAGGCCGTTCCCTTCCCCTTCAGGATTCCGTATGTCGAGAGCTCGTGCAAGCGCACGCGAAGCACCTCCTGGGACTTGCTACCGGTCAGCATCTGGACAATGCGCCCCCGTCCAAAGATACCCTCCCATCCCCGGCCTGTGCGTCGACTCATCCGAGCGACTCCGCTCAAGACCTTGCGGACCACCAGGTCTTCCTCCCCGGTAGGAGCACGCCGATCCGTGCCGTAGTCACTTCGGCAAATGTCACACGTTCCACACTCTCCGGGCTCTTCCTCGCCAAAGTATTCAAGGATCGCCCGTTGCCGACACCCCGTCCCGTAGCAGAGCTCGACCATGGCCTGCAGTTTCTCGCGATCACGGCATTCCTTCTCCTCGAGGGCCTCCCGGTCGATCTCCAACCCGCTGACCTCCAACTCGGGACGGCGAAGGCGCGTTCCCCGGCGGCGCTGCCCCGGAACATCAAAGCGCTCCAGGTAGCCCCCCCGGCTCAGGATGGCCAGGGAACTACTCACCGCCATCCCGTTCTTCACTTCCACGGCAGCCGTGATCTCGTCAACACTGGCGTGGACTTCCCCGGCCGCATCTGCTTCACCCCGCAGAAACTGGTAAACCTGGCAGATTGTCCCATAACCGGGATTGGACCCCTCCAGGAAGAACTCCTGCGTCCGGGTGTCTGCATAATTCCAGAGGAGTTCACAGTGCGCGGCCTCCCCGTCACGGCCCGCCCGGCCCGCTTCCTGGTAGTAGGCTTCCACACTTCCGGGGACCTCGAAATGGACGACGAAGCGCACATCTGAACGGTCAATCCCCATCCCGAAGGCATTGGTCGCCACCGCCACGTCGACCTCCCTCCTGATGAACCTGTTCTGCATGTCTTCCCGCTCCTCCTCGGTCATCCCGCCGTGATAGCCGATACACTTCACGCCCCAGCTGTTCAGCGTCTCGGCCACTTCCTCGACCCGCTTGCGGGTGGCACAGTAAACGATGCCGGTCCGATGCTCTCCAAGGACCTCCCGCGTACGCCGGAACTTGGCAGCCTTGGTATCCACCGCGCTGATATTGAAACTCAGGTTCGCCCGGGCAAACCCGGTCACGATCTTGAATGGTTCCTTCAGGTCCAGCACCTTCACAATATCCTCCCGCACAACCGGGGTAGCAGTCGCGGTGAAGGCCACGCACTGCGGATACCCGAGGGCTGCCCGCGCCTTTCCGAGCCGCAGGTAATCCGGCCGGAAATCATGTCCCCACTGACTCAGGCAATGGGCCTCGTCAATCGCGAGGAGAGCCACCTTGACCTCCCGCATGGCCGCCACGAATCCATCCGCCCGGAACCGCTCCGGAGCCACATAGACCAGCTTGTAGTCTCCCGCTCTCATCCGCCCGATCCGCTCCCGTTGCTCGGAGTGCGAGAGAGTCGAATTGATGAGGGTGGCTGCCACCCCCTTCTCCACGAGGGCATCCACCTGGTCCTTCATCAGGGCGATGAGCGGACTTACCACGATCGTGACGCCCTCCAGACACAGCGCCGGAAGCTGGTAACAGAGGCTTTTCCCGCCCCCGGTCGGCATCACGACCAACCCGTCCCGCGAAGACAGGATCTCCTCAACGATCTCAGCCTGCCCCTCCAGGAATTCCTCAAATCCAAAGGCTCCCTGCAACGTCTCTCTCGCCAGGTCGGGCACGGACCGAGGGTGTATCGCCTGCCTCCCGGGATCAATCCAAAGGACACCCGAAATGCCCGAAGCCCAGTCCCTTCCGGGGCTGGGCTTCTTAAGCAGGGCGACCTGCCGGAGGGGTTGCCTGGGGGTTATTCCGGCATGGCGACCACCCTGAAGATCTTCATTTTTTGCGAACGATCGATTCTGATGCCATGGGCAATCTTGGGGCTGCTCTTACCTCGGTCGCGGTAGGCAACCATTCCCTCGCCTGAGTTCTCATCAGGATCACCAGCCATCCCACTGGACTCGATCAGCAGGTGGCCACCCACATCCTCCGCAATCCGAATCGCATGGGCGATCTTGGGGTCGCTCTTGTCGAGGGGGTCGGCTCCAGAATCCTCGAGCGTGCGCTCATTGCGGTCATCTCCGGCGACGCCACTGGCCTCGCTGCCGTTCCAGTCAGGGTAATGTGGCGCGAACTGGGGTTTGTGATCATGCCCTCCAGCCAGCGCCTTCCAGGCCATTCCGCTGGGGAAGAAGTCGTCCGCGCGGGCAAGCTCCTGCTCCCCAAGGTGCTCCCGGGTCCATTCCTGGGCCGGCATGCTGGTCTGCACCTGGTAGGTCATGTCCCGCTCCACCGACCAAGTCACCTCGATCTGGTCGTTCCTCAGGTCCGACTTCAGCGTCCACTTGATGGGCTTGCAGATCTTGAGGAGGTAATCTTCCACCTCTCCTCCGATCTCGTGTCCCTTGTAGTCCGAACCATCATGGCTGAGACGAAAGCGACCGGTTGCCCTGCGAGGCTTTTTAATCTTCGGGACCTTGAAGGCGAGGATCTGTCCGGGGTGCACGGTTTCGTTGTTGAAGATGCGGTTGTTGGGCTGCGTCCAGGTGCCATCCCCGTCAAAATCGATCCAAGCGTCGAGGATGCCGGTCATGGTGGGCAGTACCCGGATGAAGGCGGTCGACCCGGAAATGATGGGGCTCAGGAAAATAATGCCGTCTTCGTCATCGCTCCCATCGCTGTCGTCTCCCAGGGCCCAGGCACTGGGCTGGCCATCCGGCTCGGGATCGACCAGCTGGCCGAGGAAGAGGTCGTCGATGCGGTGCGAGGCCCCGTTGCTGGCAGCGAGGGTTGGGAAACTCGGGTCCCGCGCATCACCCCAGTCGATGTTACCGCCATTGCCCTGCTTGATTTCCACCACGTAGTCCTCGACCTCCCCGTCCGGGGCAAATCCCGTTGGTCCGAGGCCCCCCGTCGAGTTGAAGCGGATGCGGGCCGCAGTCCGTCCCACCGCCGAGGAGGAAGGAATCGCGAAGTTGAAGAGGTTCGGCCCGGCCACCACCGGCGAGTTGATGATGATCTGCTCACCGGGATCCCAGCTTCCGCTCATGTCGAAGTCGATCCACGCATTGATGTATCCCTTGGTGGAGGCCACGATGGCGACCTGTGCCATGGTGCCCTGCTGCAGGGAGGAGAAGAATACTCCGTCATCGTCGTCGTTGCCGTCATTGTCATCACCGAGGGCCAGCGCGTGCGGCTGTCCATCCGCCTCAGGATCAACGGTTGTTCCGAGATAGAGCCCATTGGCGATCAGGTGGACGGCTCCGTTGTTCGCCGCAAGGGTCGGGTAGGGCTTGTCGGGGGCATCGCCCCAGTCCAGTTCGCCGTTGGGTGCACCCTGTTCGATTCCAACCCGGTAATCTTCCACTTCCCCGTCGGAGGCTCCGCCCACCGGGCTGAGACCTCCCCCGGAACTGAGGCGGAAGCGGGCGATCGTCCCACCCGTCAGGGCGGAGTTCGGAACGAGGAAGTTGAGGTTGTTTGCACCCGCCACAACCGGCTCACTGATGAAGATTTGCTCGCCGGCATCATTCCAGTCCCCGTCCTGGTTGAAATCTATCCAGGCGTCGAGTCGCCCGGGCATGGTGGCCACGGCCTCAATGAGGGCATTGGCACCGGGAGAAATGGAGGACGTGAAGGTGATTCCGTCCTCGTCATCAACTGCCGAGTCAATGTCGTCCCTCGTCGCATTGGGGCTGGGCTGCCCGTTGCCCTCGGAATCAACCGTTGCTCCGAGCAGGAGATCATTGCTGAGAAAGTGGTGGGCGCCGTTGTTCGCCGCCAGAACAGGATACACCTGCGGAGCATCCCCCCAGTCCGTTTCAAGGTTCGGATTCGGATCGGGATCATCTTCAATCTTGACCATGTAATCCTCAACCTCTCCATCCTGGGCCGTGCCCCTCGGGGACAGCCCGCCATGAGAGCTGAAGCGGAAGCGCAGATAGGTATCTCCGGGAGCCGTAGAGGCCGGAACCACGAAGTTCAGGAGGTTGACCCCCGGAGCAAGGGGCTCACTCACGAAAATCTGCTCTCCGGCATCCATCCAGTTTCCGTTCATGTTGAAGTCGGCCCAGACATCAAGCCGCCCTTCGCCGGAAGCCTCTACCTCGATTTCAACCGGGGAACCCGGCTGCAACGGGTCCAGGAAGGTGACCCCGTCCTCATCACTATGCGGTCCAAGAGCGTCGTCGCCCGTGGCAAAGAAGGTGGGCTGCCCGTCGAGTTCAGTGTCAATTCTCGGACCAAGCTTCAGGATGAAGCCATCCGCCTGGGGAACCACAAAGTGACGAGCCCCGTCGTTGATCAGGCGCGTCGGATAACTCGGATCCGGGGCATCACCATAATCGAAAGCAGGCTTATTCGGAAAGTCGGGAATCTCAGGAATGTCCGGGTTGCCGGGCAGCACCGGAATTGCAAATAAATCCCGATCGAACGGCTCAATCCCGACCAAATCGGGGTCCAACTGTCCACTTGCGAGGGAGGCGCTTCCGATCAGGAGGGCGCAGGACCGGTTGAGTAGTGTTTTGGTAGTCATGATGGATTCTTTGTCTTCTTCTGCCAACCGGACTGCTCGCGCTGGATTTTCAGGCGAGTATTAATCAACTGCTCTCCAGAGACCCGTCAGGCGACAAAATCCATAAAAACAGGCAGTTGCCGCTTTCAATGAGGCCGCCCGCAATGCAGGCCCCCAGACCTCTCCCGACCTGACCGGAGAGACAGGGCGCACCGGGCTGTTCTTCGCTCCTCAACAGCTCGAGGAAATCCAGAGCATCCTCGCCACTCGCCACCCACCCCATGTGGACAACGGCGTCAGGGTCCCTGTGGACTCCTCCGCACGCGCCTCATCATGTCCACCCGGACTAGGTCAATCCCGCGAGACGCCCCGTGCCATCCACAAAGCGGCCCTGCTCCACCCCCATCGCCTGCAGCATCGTAACATGAAGGTTACAGAGGGGAGTGGCGTCATTTTCAAAAACGAGATGCTGTCCCTGCCTGATCCCGAGCTTCCGTCCCCCGGCCAGAAGCATAGGGAGCTTCCGGGTGGAATGAGCTCCCTTGCCGTCCTGCAGGCCAATTCCATTGTTCATTCCGCTACCGTAGAGGACCATTGTATTGTCGAGTATCGTCCCCTCTCCCTCACGCGTCTCCCGGAGCTTCCCAAGAAAACCTGCAAGGAGCTCGACCTCGAGTTGATCCACCTTTGCGAGGCTGTCAAGCCGGCCAGCATGGCCGGAGTGGTGCTGGAGCCCGTGGTAAGTCTGGTTCACGCCAACCTCGCTCCATTTGTAGGAGTCGACTTCCACACCGGCCATCATTGTAATGACACGGGTGGAATCCGTGCGCAGCGCAAGCACCATCAGGTCATACATTACCTTCAGGAATCCACGCCGATCCTTGAACTCGAACTGCAACTCGCTGACATCGATCTCCGGTTTGGACTGATCAAGCCACTGGCGGTTCCGGTCCAGCTGCTGTTCCACCTCGCGAACTGAATCAAGATACTCCGCCAGCTTCTCGCGATCCACCCGGCTCAGCTTTCGATCAAGCTCTCTCGATTCCGCCAGTACATTGTCAAGCAGGCTCCGGCGGCGCTCGTAGCGCCTGAGCTCGGCTGCCCTGTCTTCCGGACTGGCCGGCACAAAGAGACGGTCGAAAACCGCCCGAGGCCTGTTTAATGCGGGCAGGGGCAGGCCCCGGGCATTGAAGGACAGCGTCTTGCTGCGTCCTGGCAACCCGGCCCCGCCTTCAGTCGACAATTGAAGAGAGGGCCAGCGCGTCTCCTGCCCCACCCGGGCCGCCACCAGCTGATCGACGGAGAGCGATTTATTGGGGGAGGCAAAGTCGACCAGTATTCGGTCACCTTCCTGAACCCCTGTCAGCCAGCGCCCGGCAGCGGCATGACCGACATTGGAAGACATGCGGGGGTGGCAAAGGCCCGTCAACACCGACACATCCTCCCGCACAGGCTCGAGCGCACGGAGGGTTGGGGAGAGCACATAGTCCGTCCCGGCCTCCTCCGGATACCAGGCACTATTGCGCACACCATGGGGAGTATACACACAGACCATCCGTGCCGGGGCCGTTTCCACCCCGTTCTCCGCAGCGCGGAGCTGCCTCAGGCTCTCGAAGGCAGGAAGCACAACGGCCGCCCCCGCTCCCCGTAAAACGGCACGCCTCGTAATTGCTGCTCGGTGTTTCATCGTTCTTCTCCCCGCGGGTGGAAAATATCTCTCACGACAATGCTCTTGATCAAGTGCTTCAACGTCGGCGTATGTTTCAGCTCCTCAACGATGCCCGTCACTTCTGAGCGATCACCAAAGCCGACCGGGCGCCCCAGCGCATAAACCAGCATCTTCTCGGTCAGGCACCTGAGGAAGTCCTCCCTGTCCTCGAGCAGGAGCTTCTTGAATCCAGCTATGTCGCCGAACACACGTCCATCGCGGAGCTTTCCGGCAGTATCCACTGGAACCCAGGAGAGAGCCTGCGAATCATTCGCCGGATCCAGCAGGAGAGGGGCCCTGCGGTCGCCGGTCCCGCTCTCCCCATCTGCCACCGCCACCGAAAACCTCTCGCGCGCCTCCACCCCGTAGCCCCCTGCAAAGAAAAGGCGGGCTTCATAATCGCCGGGCGTTTCTGGGGCGGGTAGTGTCACGATCCCGTGGAAGAGTCCGTTCGGCAGCCTCTTCCGGGTGTTCGTGGTGTGCTTCCAGATGTTCATCCGCCCGAACTGGCGGTTGTCTTCTTCACCCGCCGGGAGAATTGCGATCCAGTCATTCGGCTCCCCGGAGCCATTGGCAAAACGAACCGTGATCGATTCTCCGGGGCGGTATACCGTCGGATCGTGCCGGTCAGTCGCGACCTTCACCAGCTCATGCGTCCTCCATCGACCAATCGCATCATAATTTTCCAGAGCAAAGCCGAGCGGATCAATTTTTCGGTGGCAATCCCGGCACGACGCCGAACTCCGGTGCTGCTCGAGCCGTTCCCGCTGGGAGGCAAGGGGCCTGTCTGGAGTTACTTCCTCGACCGCAGGCACGTCGGCCGGTGGCGGCTTCGGAGGATCCGCAAGCAGCTTCTCAAGTACAAACGCCCCCCGCTTGATAGGCAGCGTTCGAAGCCCGTTGGAGGTGGCCGTCAGCACCGCTGCCTGGGTGAGCACCCCTCCCCGGGGAGACCCGGAGTCGAGGCTTACCTTCCGGAATCTGTTACCTTCGACACCAGGGATTCCGTAATGCCAGGCGATTCGTTCATTCAGCATCACGAAGTCCGAATCGATGAAGTGATCCAAGCTCAGGTTCTCTCGCAGAATCTCTGAAAAGAAGGCCCGGGACTCGCCAACCATGGCCTCCTGCAGGGCGCGATCGAACTCCGGGTGGAGAGTCCTGTCAACCTCCAGTGCCTCGAGCCTGTCGAGGCCCAACCACTGCCCCGCGAAGTGATCGACCAGCGCCGTCGACTTCGAATCCTCCAGCATCCGCTCAATCTCGGACAGGAGCACGTCCTCCCGCAGCAGTTCACCACTCCGCGCCAGATGGAACAGGTGCTCGTCCGGCATGCTGCGCCACAGGAAATACGAAAGCCGGGAAGCCAGCCCCCAGGCATCTTTCCCATCTCCTCCCGGGTCATTCCGCCCAAGATAAAGAAACGTCGGGGAGGAAAGGATGGTGGAGAGCGGCATTCGCAGGGCCTCCCTGAGGTCATGCCCGGCAGCCCGCTCCTCGCGATAGATGCTCAGCATCCGGGCGACCTCCCCCCCGCTCGCTGGCCGGCGAAACGCCCTGCTCATGAAACGCCGCAGCACACGTTCGGCATATGCCTCCTCCGCTTCTTCCGCTGCCCGTTCCGGAAAGATCCGGCGATGCCAGGTGGGCGGCCACTCCGGGTGGAGCGGCCCTTCGACCTCGATCTCTGAAATATGGAGGCCAAAGGGGATCTTTGTCCCATCCATCGAGGCTTCCTCCCCAAGCTGGTAATACAGCTTGAGACCCCAGTGACGGTTGCCATTGGTCTGAAGGTACCAGTCGACGCTGTCCCGGTAGAGATCGATTTCCAGCACTTCCGCCCGGTTCAGCCCCGGGAGGTATTCCCGCCACAAGGTGCCCTCCGGATAGCGCACGATTCCCACCTTGGGCGGGAGGCCTTCCCAGTCTTCCGGGCCGAAGGAGGAGAGGTGCACCCGGACACGGTAGACTCCCTCCTCGTAGGCGAACCATTTGAAGCCAAACGCGTTATCTTCCTCCCTGACGAGGAGGCCCTCGTCGATCTGGCTTCCCCCGAAAACGCGGATATCCCACGCCCCTTCATACGACTTGGGCGGCTCCTGAGTCAGGTCGATCATCGTGTAGGGAGTGAACCCGCTGGGCACCTCGGCGTTGGGAAGAACATTGCCCTTCAGGAAGCCACTCTTGATCCTGTCCCTGTTCTTTCCGCGATGGCCGTCGTGCCAGGAACCGTCATCCTTGAGAAGAGGTTTCCCCATCGGAGTGGAATTCAGGATTCTCCAGTGCTGCCGCCGAGGAGGCTCTTCCGGAATGTTGAGCACCTTGTCCAGGATACGCTCGTTGGCCGCCACGAAACTCTCCACGTGCAGGGGCGACACCACCAGGGATTCTCCCACATTGTCAAATCCGTGGGAGACGGTGTCGGGAGAGAGAAGTTCGGCAGGGTCGTAAGGGTGACCTATCAAGTCCCTCATCGTGTTTTGGTATTCCAGCCGGTTGAGTCGGCGCATTCCGCCGCTGACACCCTGCGCCTTCACCGCCGCCTCAGCCCGGTCCAACGCTTCTCCGAGCCATGTCATTGCCTCGCGCACTTCCATCTCGGGCGGACGCTTGCTTTTCTTCGGGGGCATCTCTCCCGCCTCGACTCTCTCCAGGACCGCAACCCAGTGTTGCCCCGAGCTCTCATCGACCGGCTGGCCACTCAGCTGGCGCAGGTTCAGCTCACCCTTCTGTTCCTCATCGTCGTGGCAGTCGAAACAATGCCTCTCAAGAAAGGGGCGGAGATACTGATCCAGGGAAGCAGTCTCGCCCTGTTCCGGCATCTCCTCGGCGCCCGCCACCAGGCTCAGGAGAGAAGGGACAAGCGCTGCCAAGAATGATTTCCTGACCACTGTTCCAACGAAATCCGGGGGTGCTATCCGATCACACACGCTAGGGTCAGGCTCTATACCACGCCTTCTCGCAGCCCCGCAACGGGAAAGGCGGAGGGCCGGAATATCCCCGCGGGTTCTCACAGGCGCCCAGGAGCAATTCGCTTCTCACTTCGCGAGTGCGTCCTTGATCGTCCTCACGGCCTTCTCTCCCAGCAGGCTGTAGGCGGGGTTCGTCCAATGGAAACGGTCCCCCTTCGCCAACTCACGCCTTTTGACCAGAAGCGAATAGAAATCGTTAACCGGAATACCCGCATCCCTCATCACCTCCGCCGCCATGTGATTGTGCTCCAAGATGACGGGGTTGATCTCGGGATCGAGTTTGTCCACGTCACCCTTCACTGTCACGGGCGTGCTGCTGGCCCAGATCAACCTCGCCCCGGGAAGTTTTTCCCTGAGCACCTCCACGTAGGCCCGGGTGAGCGGCCGGAAAGTCCCCTCCTTGATCCTGCCTTCCGCCCAACCGTGTAATCCCATGTTGAAGTGAACAACATCGTAAGGGCCATTCCTGGCAAGGACGTCCGCCAGCAGCCTGTTGGTTCCCTCCGACTGCCAGTGCGGATTGACCCACGCATCGACGTAGGCCTTGTCCCGTAAACCGGATACCACTTTCTTGAGATATCCCGCCAGGATGGAGTCTCCGACCAGAAGAACTCGTGGGCGTTCCGGATCGCTGATCCGGGCCCGGTCCAGCCGCCACCCCTTTCCTTCCGCATGGAGGCGCGCATCAGACTTACCAGCGGCAGCTCCCCTTTTCTCGGCAGGTTCAATCCGGAGAGTGACTGCCCTTCCCGTGACCTTGAGGTCCCGGACCGTTATCAGTCCCCGGGCATCTACTTTTCCCTCACCCTCCGCGGTGCCAAATCGCCACCGGAAAGAGGCCCCGGGCTGGAGCCCGAACTCTTGAAGGCGCCGCAGGGAAACATCCGCCCGAGCCTCCTCTGGAATGTCGAACTTCGTGGAAACATCCTTTGAGGTCACGAGAAAGAGGGACATCTCCAGCCGTTCCCGAGTATCCTCCAGCATCTTCCACCGGAAGAAGCCGTTGATCTGTCCCGCTTCCCCGCTCTTCCGGTTGTCGGGCCAGGGAAGCGGGGAGTTGACCGAGGCATTGGTGAAGACCGCATAGGCCTCGTCCTTCCTGACACTGAGCCAGTCGAAGGAATTAATCAGGTCGTTAACCTGCATGATCCGGGCCGAGTTGTTGGCGTGGCCAAAAGGCCCCCAGTAGAACAAAAGAGCGTATTTGCGATCGTTCATCGCCCTGGCAAACCGGTCGTGCCCGGACGACCAGCCGTCATTCTGGCCCGAGTAGTCGATACAGACCGGCGGGTCCGGGAGAGACACGTTTTCCGGGATCTCCCTGGGAGGAAAGAACATCCGCTCGGAGACGTGTTCGATTCCAGCGGGGACATTGGCCTTGATCGCAGCGAAGACATCCCCATGCCTCATTCCGATTCCAAGGGCACCGCTCCCGCCCATCGAGTTCCCAGAAAGGTAGACCCGGTTGGGATCGAGACCATAGTGCTTGATGACCCACTGGACGGTGGCGATGACCCGCTTTTCCACAGGCACGGTGGCCCCTCCGGAATTTTTCTGGATCAACCCCTTGTCTCCCGGGTGCAGTCCACCCCACCACCAGTCGTTCACCCGGTTCTTGCGGCAGTCAAGGTAGAGCGCATAGTGGTCATCAGGGGCACGATAGATGTCGTGATTCCCTACCGTCCGGGTGCAGTTCACACACGAATACACATCGTGTCCGGCCGAGTGCAGAACGACATAGAGCGGTGCATTCCTGCGCGCTCCTTCCTTGGGGTGCATGACGACAAAGGTGTCTTCCTGGGGCGCTGCATATCCCCACTCCGGCAACGTGCCATGCCGGTAGGTCTCGGTCTGGCGGCCGGTAAACACCTTCTTGCCGGGGTTGGCCGGCGGCCAGTCAGCACCATGCAGGACAGGTGTTCCCAGCAACAGAAGAGCAAGCAGGAGGGGGTATTTCATGGGGAAAGGTAAAGCTCCGCTGATTGCCATTGTGTGGGAGCGGAGCAAAACTCCCCCCGATCTTTCTCTAACCCGCGAAGACCGAGTTTCTCAATGTCCCCCGGCTGTCACTGAAGGACTCCTCCTCAATTTCCATCGCGTGCAGGATGCTCAGGTAGAGGTCCGTCATACGCCCACCACCCTGGTGATACTGACCGTGCTTGAGACCCATGTTGGCACCTCCCGCAACCAGGGTCGGCAGGTTCGTATTCCTGTGCGTTGTACTGGCGCCGCTGCCATAGAGAACGATCGTGTTGTCGAGGACAGTTCCCTTCCTGTCCCGGTAACTGTCCATGCGCTTCAGGAAGTAGGCCAGTTGCTCGCTCAGGAACCGGTCGTACTTCCCCCATTCAATCAGGCCATCCCTGTCCTTCTTGTGGGACATGTTGTGGTGGGTCATGCTCATCCCGAGCTTGAGCGGGAAGGTATCGCTGATACCCATTCCGTCTTCCCGGTTCATCATGAAGGTGATGCTGCGGGTGATGTCGGCATCAAAGGCAAGGGCTATGAGATCCAGCATGGTCCGGTAATAGGCCTGAGGATCATCAGCAGGATTCGCATCGAGATTCAGGTGGGAGTAGTCCTGATCCTTGAGCGGTATATCGAGCCACTTCTCGGAGACCTGGAGGCGGGACTCGAACTCGTTGAGAGAGGTCATGTATTGCTCCATCTTCTCCCGGTCGGCCTGCCCCAGCTTGCGATCAAGCGCCTTCGCGTTTTCGGCAACCGCATCCACCAGTTTCATGCGCATGCGCAGCTGCGCCCGCTGGCTCTCGAGCGTTCCCCGGTTACTCTTGAAAAGGCTCTCGAAAATACGCCGGGGATTGTTCTCAGCCGGGATGGGCTTCCCCTCGCGATCGTAGGAAATGGTGGCCGTGCGAGAGGTATAGCCCGTGCCCCCGTCAATGGAGAGAACGAGCGAGGGACGACGGCAGTAGTTGCGCGTGTGCCGCGCGATCACCTGATCCAGCGCCACGGTATTGTAGGTTCCGGGCGCAGGATCGTGCAGAGGGGCACCCGTCAACCACATGTCCGAACAGACGTGAGGATCATTCTTTGTCCCATTCGCATGCTGCAATCCTCCAAAGAAGCTCAGTTTTCCGCGATGAGGACTCAGTGGCTCGGTCGGAATTCCGAAAACAAATTCTCCATCTTTTTGCGCCCGGGGAAACCAGCTCCAGTCGTCGATACCGAGCTTCGGATCGGGAAGGGTCATTCCATTGGCGACGTAGAATGCACAGAACCGCCGGGGCGTTTCCTCGGCAACCTCTTTTCCCATGGCCTCCAGCAGGGGGAGGGGCAGGGCCACGCCCGCCATACCCTTGAGCAGTGCGCGGCGATCGAGTCGAAAGGCAGTCGGCATGGGATTCAAGGTCTGGATTCTACCCGAGGGAGGTGTCGCGACAAGGACACAATAGGGTGCCTGAGACACTCACTTCTCGAGGAAAAAAGGACTCTCGATAACAAACTGGAGACAATCGCGCATGCGGTAACCATCCGGCCCCAGCTTTTTGCGGCCCTCCCGACGCAGATAGTCGATTTCATTGAAACTGAGACTCCGACCGACCGCATAGCCAGCAAGGTGTTGCAGGAAGGAAAAGGCTACCTGGTCCAAGCGGTCGTTCGCCAGGTAACGTTTCAACTCGTTCGTATCGGCGATCTCGGTCTGATCCGGGAGGATGGACCGGGCGTCAACCTTCCCGCTCTTGAGGAGCCCACCCGCGTCGAATTGCTCAAGCGGAAGCCCCCACGGATCTATCTTCTGATGGCACTGTGCACAGCCTTCCTGATTGCGGTGCTGCTCCAGTCGCTCTCGCAACGTTTTGCCCTTGGCTTCCCCTTCATTGGGAAGATCCGGCACGTTAGGCGGCGGAGGCTCCGGGGGTTCAGCGATGATCCTGCGCGCGAGCCAGGCCCCACGTTTGACGGGGTTCGACTCATTCCCGTCCGTGAGGCCGGAAAGAATGGCCGCCTGGGTCAGGACTCCGCCCAGCGCTTCTTGATTATGGCGAAGTGGCGCAAAGGCATAGCCGTGCTCGGCCCGGTCACCCAGTCCATAGTAGCCCGCAACCACATCGTTCGCCACGATGAACTCGGAAGCGATGAGGTTGTGCAGAGGCAGATTCTCCCGCAAGAGGTGAGTGACAAAGTGAATGGGCTCCTTCCGGAGCTCTCGCTGGGTCTCCTTGAGAAGGCGGGGATAACGCCCCCGGTTGATGTTGACGACATCGAACTTGTCAAGGCTCAGCCACTGCGAGACGAATTCCCCGGTGAACTGACTGAAGCGCTCGTCGGCCACGAGGCGTTCTGCCTCAGCCCTCAGGGACGCTCCGAGAGTGCCCTTCGCTGCAAGTGTGAGAAGTCGCTCGTCCGGCATCGTATTCCAGAGAAAGTAGGAGAGCTTGGCCGCCAACTCGTGGGAGGAAAGCGGCTCCGCCTGAGGCCCGGCACTCTCCTCGGTGAGATAGAGGAACTGGGGCGAGGTGAGGATCACGAAAAGTGCATGGCGCACGCTGCCCTGAAAGTCCCTCGTCCGCTCGTAGCCTTCGCGCCACACGCTCAGCAGCGACTCGAGTTCGTCTTCCCGGGGCGGACGCCGGAAGGCTCGGGTCGCGAAGCGCTCAATGACCTCGCGGGCATAGGCCGGTGGATCATCCCTTCGCGACGACGGAAAAAAGATCTCGCGATGTCCCCGAGGTGGCCAGTCTTGATAGTAGGGCCCTTCAAACTCCACCGCCCGCACGAGGACGCGCGGGATCTGACGATCATCGGTAGGCTCGCTGCGAATCGCAATCTCCCGCAGCCCGGCGAGGTAGTTCTCGTTATCCTCCTCCGTATCCGGAGAGGCGAAACTGCTGATCGGCGCCCGGAAGGAATAACGCGCGATCTCCGCCGAGGATACGGCCTTGGGAACATCAAACCGGGACAGTCTCGCTCCCACATCCGTTCGCAGGCCCATGTGCACACTCACGTGGGGGACGCGCTTCTCGAAGGCCGCAAACTGTCGACCCGCTTCGCTATCAGCCGTGACGGGACTGATCCAGACGGCTTGCAGGTTACGACCGTCCCCGCAGCCGACCTTGAGGGAAGCTGCTCCCTCCACGAAGCGCGCCAGAAGGAATGGGATTACGACCTTTCCATCGGGACCGGGAGGAGGGGGAAACGGAGGTTTAAGCCGCCTGGAAAACGTTCTTTTCCCGATGTCGGCGGTAACGACGTCGTCGCCGGGAGGGCCGTCCAGCACGACCTCGACCTGATAGACCCCCGCTGCCGGAATGATGAGGACTGCCTCCTTCCCGCCCGAAATATCCAGCTCCAGGCGATCATCCGATCCGGGAACGCGCGTGTCCGGCTGAAGGCCATCGTCGTAGCGAGCAGCCTCAACCGTCACCTGAAGCATTCCCGACATGGGAAGCTCTCGCATTGGCATCGAAAATGTCGGTGCCGGGCCGCGCACCGTGTCGGTCTCGGGAGAACGCGGCCGCAGCAGGAGCCCCTCCGGCACGAAGAGCGACGATCTCCCGTAATTATACCCTCCCGTGTACTTCCCGATGATGGCGGCAAAGACGGAGTGATGCAGGCCCTCGAAATCCATCCAACCCCGCACGGTGGCATTCCCCCGGTAGCCTTCGACGAACCGGAACTTCTTCTGCATCGCGAGAGGCTCGAATGGAAAGGACTTCGCCGGCAGGACCTCGCGCACCCAGTAGTCCGCCCGCGGCAGGATTCTGGGCCCCTCCAGCTCGACCTTTTCAGGGGGCGGACTCTTGTTCACTCCCGTGCCGAGTTCGACACGGAAGCACTGGATGCGCGGCTTCCTGGTCTCGTCCACCAGACAAAGGGAGAGAGCTTTGTCCGCAATTTCGAAATACGTCTCCATCATCTGCGGAGTCAGCAGAAGGGTGTCCTTGTTGTTCTTGAAGCCTTCCTTCGACACACCGTCGGCCGGCAGAATATCCGCCAGGCGGTCTTCTACTCCCAGCAAATCGCGAAGTGTATTCTGGTACTGGGCCACGGTCAGCCGGCGAACCGACCCCTCCTTTGGCCTGACCTTGCGGGCCCCCTCTTGCAAGACCTGCTCAATCCACTCGATCGCCGCGGACCGCTCTCCTTCCCCCGGCTGACGCTCATCCTCAGGCGGCATCATATCCTCCTGAAGCTGCTTGTGAACATGCTGCAACAGGAACAGCTCCTTGTCTCCCAGATTCAGGTCGAGCGCATCAAGCCGTACGCCCGACTCCATCCGGCGGGCACCGTGACACCGATAACAGTAGCGCTTGAAAAACGGCTGGACCGATTCGCCATACTCACTCTTCAGCCGCGACAATTCTGAAGCCGCTCCTGCCTCCTGCTCCTGCCCCGGTGCATTCGAACCCGTCCAGAAATACAGGAGAAAAAGAACCGCAGGCCACACCCGCACCTCTCCGGCAGCTCCCATGAGTATAGAACCAACTCTCATGAAGATTGACCAACGCCGCCCTAAACTTCCCAGCCCGGCCGGTATTCCCGCCCGACGAGACGGTTGATCCCTTCGTTGTTGGTGCATCTCATTTTCTTCACATCCCAGTGCAGCTTCTCACCCACCCCCGCGAACATCGCAAGATGCCCGGTCGCAGCGAAGGCACTGAGGGGACCCGCCGAGCCCGGGAAGTCGGAACACGGCATGGTCCCGTTCTTGCAGGCGTGGATGAGATCCGTGATCGGCCCCCCGTGAGCCCGCGGCAGGGTCTTCGCCGGGACGGGAACATCCCTGACTCTCTCCTCCGGGAGAAACTGCCAGCGGCCGCTCGTGCCGCTGATCGTGATCATGCCCTTGTCCCCGACGAAGAGAGTGTGCTCGTTGAACTGAATATTGTACTGCTTCTGTGCCTCGAGCATCACCGGTGGCATCAACCCCTTGTGATCATAACAGTGGACCTTGACCGGAGGCAGGTCCCCACGGGCGCCAAACTCCCATCGAACCACGTTGTCCTGTGGATACCTCTCGTCGCTGCCTCCCTTGGTGTTCAGGCACTCGATACTGAAATGAGGTGCCTCCGCGAGCCTGAGGGCCCAGAACAAGGTGTCCAGATTATGGCAGGCCATATCGCCTACCGTCCCTGTCCCGAACTGACGCCAGGACCGCCAGCTGAAGGGATGCAGTCCGTCGTGGTAGCCGCGCATGGGGGCCGGTCCGAGCCATTCATCCCAGTGGATGTGCGCCGGTGCCGGCTTCCCCTCCGGCTGTCCGCCACTTCCCCCGAAGTTGCGTCCAAGGAGAGCGTGCACCTCGGTCACCTTCCCGATCGCACCGGCCCAGATATACTCACAGACCTGCCGGATGCTCTCACCAAAGTGCCCCTGGTTCCCCATCTGGGTGAGAACCTTCTTCTCCTCGGCCGCTTTTGCCAGGGCGTAGCACTCCGCAATATTGTGAGCGAGGGGCTTCTGGCAGAAGACCGCCTTGCCCAGGTCAATCGCACGAATCGCCGCCGGCGCATGGTGATGATCCGGGGTGGCGATGAGGACCATGTCGATGTCCTTATGACACTCCTCGATCATCTTCCGGTAGTCGTGATAGATCTTTGGGTTGGGAACCTTGTCCCGGATGCTCTTGGCGGCCTGCCCAAGACGCTTGTCGTCGATATCGCACATCGCCACGAATCGCTCTCCCGCTGCAATCCGTGGATTGCCGCTTCCCATCCCGCCGGCTCCGATGACCGCAATACCGAGCTTCGAGCTGGGGGCCTTCTCGGCCAAGATACTTGGGGCGGACACGGCGTGTGCGCCCGCAGCAGCGGCCGCCGTCTTCTTCAGGAAATCGCGCCGGGTGGCAGGTTGGTTCATCATGGTATTCAGTGCTGTTTCTTGGGGCCTGACAATCCGTGGATTACGGCGATCGGGCAGTTGGTTCAAATTCTTGCGCTTATCTGGAAAATCATACTTACCCTGCGGGTCCCGCTCTTTCAACCCAACAGCCCCCGCACCACCTTGGCTCCATCCACACCGGTCAGGCGAACGTCAAGTCCCTGATGCTTGACCGAGAAATTCTCGTGGTCGATCCCGAGGGAGTGAAGAACGGTCGCATTCAAGTCGTTAATATGGACCGGATCCTCGATCACGTTGTAGCAATGATCATCGGTTGCTCCGTAATCAATCCCCGCCTTGAAGCCTCCTCCGGCCACCACGGTGGTAAAGCAGCGCCCGTGATGGTCCCGGCCATAGGTATCCTTGGTCAGGTCACCCTGCCCGTAGATCGTTCGTCCAAACTCTCCCCCGAAGACAACTACCGTGTCCTCAAGCATGCCCCGCTGCTTGAGATCCTTGATCAGGGCTGCCGCAGGCTGATCCGAACTGTCCGTATTCTTCCTGATATCCTTGGGCAGTGTTCCGTGCTGATCCCAGCCACGGTGAAAGAGCTGCACGAAGGGCACACCCCTCTCGGCCATTCGTCGCGCGAGAATACAGTTCGAGGCAAAGGTCCCCTTCTTCTTGGCGTCGGGTCCGTACATCCTGAAGGTGGACTCCGGTTCGTCGCTCGTGTCCATCAGTCCGGGCACGGACATCTGCATGCGGAAGGCCATTTCATACTGCGCGATGCGGGCCGCAATCTCGGGATCGCCCGTTCGCTCGTACTTCTGACCGTTCAGGTCGGCCAGTCCGTCGAGCATTCGCCGCCGGGTGTCCCGGTCGAGCCCAGCGGGATCGGACAAATAGAGGACCGGGTCTCCCACGCTCCGGAACTGCACGCCCTGGTGGCGGGAAGGCAGGCAGCCACTTCCCCACAGCCGGGTGTAGAGGGCCTGCCCCGCTGCCCAGCCGACTGAAATCATGACCACGTAGGCGGGCAGGTTGCTGTTGGGGCTGCCGAGCCCGTAGCTGATCCAGGATCCAAAGCTCGGGCGTCCGTGTTGCTGGCTCCCGGTGTTGATGTAGGTGATGGCCGGGTCGTGGTTGATCGCCTCGGTGTGCATTGAGCGGATGATCGTGATGTCATCGGCCACGGTGGACAGATGCGGAAGGAGATCGGTATTGATCCACGTCCCGCGCTGGCCGCATCGCTCGAAATTAAAGCGGGGCGCCACGCAGAGAAACTCCTTCTGCCCACTCGTCATGGTGGTGAGTCGCTGTCCCCGACGCACACTCTCGGGAAGCGGCTGGCCATCGATCTCCTTGAGGGCGGGCTTGTAGTCGAAGAGATCGATGTGGCTCGGACCACCAGCCAGGAAGAGGTAGATGACCCGCTTGGCCTTGGGCGTGAAATGCGGAAGGCCGAGGGACCCGGGCGGAAGTGCCGCCGCCCGCGTTTCCGCGGAGATCAGCTTGGCGAAGGCAGCTGTCCCCATCAGGGAAGAGGCCCCGCCCAGGAATGTTCGCCGTTTCAGTTCCGATGACATACTCCTGCCTTCACTCCCGGCTGAGGGTTTCGTCGAGATTGAGAATCATGCTCGCCACGATGGTCAGAGCCGCATGTTCCGCCGAATCGAGAGATTCATCGCGCGACAATTCGCCAGCCGAGAGCAACTTTACCGCCGCCTCGGAATCCTCCCGGTACTTTTCTTCACTGTCCTCGTAGACACGGAGCAGGATCGCCAGCTCCCTTTCCTCGATGGTGCGCGAGGTCGCCAGCCGAAACCCCCAGGCAATGCGGTCCTGCGCCCGGGGTCCGGCCTGTGCAATCATGCGTTCCGCGAGATGGCGGGCGGCCTCCACATACTGCACGTCATTCAAGGTCACCAGGGCCTGAAGCGGGGTATTGGTTCGCGCACGTTGAGCGATGCACTTCTCCCGGGTCGGAGCGTCAAAGAGCAACATGTTTGGTGGGGCACAAGTGCGCCGCCAAAACGTGTAGATGCTGCGCCGGTAAAGGCTCTCGCCCTTATCCTGCACGAAGGGACGGTCGCCCCCCTGCAGGATCTCCTTCCAGAGGCCCTCCGGTTGGTAGGGTTTTACTCCCGGCCCGCCCATTTTGTCGACGAGGAGCCCACTCAGGAACAACGCGTTGTCACGCAGGAACTCCGCCTGGAGCCGGTAGCGGGATCCGCGCGCCAGGAGCCGATTCGCCGGATCGCGCTCATACAGCTCACGCGAGGCGGCGGCGGATTGGCGATAGGTGGACGAGGTGACGATGCTCCGCAGCGTCCGCTTCACATTCCAGCCGTGATCCCGAAAGTCGACCGCAAGCCAGTCAAGGAGCGCCGGATGGCTCGGCAGCTCGCCCTGCGTGCCAAAATCCTCCGGAGTGGCCACCAACCCCACGCCAAAGAGCATTTGCCAGTAGCGGTTGACTGCCACCCGCGCCGTGAGGGGGTTCTCCTTCAGGAAAAGCCATTGAGCAAGACCCAGCCGATTACGGGGCGCATCCTCAGGGAGGGGCGGAAGACGTTCCGGAAGTCCCGGCTCCACCTTGATGTCGGTGCGATCGGCATAGGATCCCCGTCGGAGAACATAGGTCGTGCGCTCTCGGTCCTGCATTACCATCACGGTGGTTTTCGGACGGCGCAGCTCTTCCTCCTGGTTCTTGAGTTCCCCTTCCCTCTTCAGCAGTTCGGGATAAACCCTGTCCACCTTCGCAAGATAGTAGGAGAGCACGGGCTCACGCTGGTCGTCCTGCCAGGCTGACTCCTCCGGCTGGGCAAGGAGCGGAAGAACGGTATCGCGGAGAACAAGAGCGCGGGCCTCGTTCTCAGTCAGGGCCCGGGAGAAGATCCGGATCTCGTCTACGGTTCCCAGCGGCCGGAAGCCCTTTGGCCGCGTTCCGATCCGCAGCGGTTCCTCCGTCCGAATCGATCCCTTGAGATTATCCTGTTCTCCCTGAACCGCCCACGCCGCCCCATCGACGAGCATCCGGATCCCACCCGCACGGGAGGACCCATCGTAGGTCACACAGATATGCTGCCACTTGTTCCACTGGATCTCACGATCGGACCGTACCCGGATAGCATTACCCTCCGCCTCATGAGCCAGCTGCACGTAGAGCCGCTGATTCGATTCGTAATAGACCTCGAGTCCCCGCCGTGACTCCCCTGCCTCCATCCGCGCAAGCAAGCTGCCCTGCGAATCCTTTCCCTCTCCGGTTTTCACCGGCCTCAGCCAGAAACTCACGGTGAACGGCTGATCCCGCTCGAAGTCTCCGGCATCGGCCACTTCCAGGAAGGACTCCTCTCCTTCCCTGAACTCGAAACCTCCCCCGGTCCGGGCCGGAACCCAGCGGGGAGTTCCAATCACCCGGCCAGCATTGCTGCCTGTGCCGGGCAGACCGTGCGCCCGGTCGCCGACCGCCTCTCCCTCTTTCTCGTCCAGGGTGAGATGCAACAGCGCATCCCGCGGGTCGAAGTTCTCCCTTGGATCAGCGATCCGCGCGCCCAGCTCCTTCACCCAGCCATGCAATTCGGAAGCGATTTCATCCGGATACCCATCGATCCGTGCCTGATTCTCCTCGCGCTGCGCCACCACCGAGGGCAGCTTCCGCTCGTTCTCCTCGTCCGGAATCTCGATCAGGGGCGGCGCATTCCGCGCACTCGTTTGCTTCCCCTTGTCCGCACTCACATTGAAGAAGGCAAAGAACTTGTAGTAGTCCACCTGCGAGACCGGGTCATAGAAATGGTCGTGGCACTGCGCGCACTCCAAGGTGAGCCCCAGCCAGGTCATTGCCGTGGTCTTGACCCGGTCCACGGCATACTCGACCCGCATTTCCTCCTCAATCAGTCCCCCTTCATCGGTTGTCCCATTATTGCGGTTGAATCCCGATGCTACCCGCTGGGCAAGAGTGGCATCCGGCAGCAGGTCCCCGGCCAGTTGATCGATGGTGAACCGGTCGAAGGGCCTGTTGGCATTGTAGGCCGCAATGATCCCATCCCGCCAGGCCCACATCTCGCGGGCCCCGTCCTGGTGATAGACACTGGTGTCCCCATAACGGGCCAGGTCCAGCCACATGACCGCCATTCGCTCTCCATAGCGAGGCGAAGCAAGGAGGCGATCCACAACCTTTTCATAGGCATTCGGCGACTTGTCCGCGAGAAAGGCATCGACTTGCTCCAAAGTTGGCGGAAGCCCAGTGAGGTCGAGCGTGAGTCGACGGATGAGCACCTCCCGCCCGGCCTCCGGCGAGGGCCCCAAGCCTTCCTTCTCAAGATGTGCCAGGATGAAATGATCAATCTCATTACGGGGCCAGTCCACCTTCCTGACGTCCGGAGGGGAGGGAGACCGTGGTGCAACAAAAGCCCAGTGCGGTGCCGTGGTCTCTTCCGCAGGCAGCGGGAGTGCACCCACCACAGTCAGCAGGGCGGAAATCAAAGACAACGCTGCGGACTGGTAACGCATTCCCGCCGATGATCCAATCCTGCAAAGCTCTGGCAATAACGAAAAGATCGTCTATCCGGATCATCCCGGCCGCGGAGTTTTTGACAATTCAAACGAGACGGAGCCGTGGCACGCATCAGGCACTAGTTTTTTGATGGCGAGGAATCCTGCACAAGCCTCAACGGGCAACCACTCACCTGCACTCCGTCCTTGGAGTAGCGGATTCTGGACCACTTCCCCGCGATGGGCAGCCGTACTTCCATCCAGTTCCAATGCTTGGGCAGGGCGGGCCGGATGGAGATCTCCCCTTCCGGGATGGAGTAGCGCAAACCAGCCAGTCCTTCCAGGTAGAGCAGGATCTTCCCGGCATTGAAGTTGGAGTACTGATCTCCGAAGAGCGTGAGGTCACGCCGGTAAGCTTCCGGAGCCACTGGGATTCCCCACCCGTCGTGGTAGTTGTAGTTCCTCAGGTGACTCAGGGTGAGATCGGCCGCCTCCTCCGACAATCCCTGGCGAAACAAGCCGTCGAGGGTGAAGTAGGCGGTGTCCGGGGTGTAGCCGAAGGAATGGTCCACCCTCGTCTTGAAGGTCTTCATGGCATGCTTCGACATCGCGAGCGGGAAGAATTCCCCATAAAATCCTTTCTCACGGTCGAGCGCCCAGGTCTCCATCATCGGCCTGGCGTATTCCTTCGGAAAATGCGGCGAGCGCATGGCCCAGAAACCGTTGGTCATGATCATGCCATCCTTGGGGCCGGCGAAATAGTTGGGAATTCCATGCATTTCCCAACGCTGCTCAAACATCAGGCGGATGTGCTCGGGATCGCGACGGATGATCTGCTGCCAGTGCTCCACCCCGGCCTCGTCGCCGATGAGGCGCGCCATCTTTTCAAGGGTCTCGGCCACCTCGAATTCGTTCATCGCGACATTCGGCAGGCGCTTCCAGAACAACTTGGCAAAGTGGTCTTCGTAGCACTCCCTGAGGAACGCCACATCTCCGGTGTGCTGGTAGACCTGCCATGCCCCCAGGACGTGCTCGGACGTCTCTGCGCCATAGGCCCCGCTGTGCCACGCGATTCCCATATTGTCAGAAAGGAGCCGCAGTCCGCCGGGCAGCTCACGGTAGCGGTCATTCTTCGTGAGATGCTTCCAGGTAAGGACATTTCCATAGGCGTAACGGCGCTTGTCAGCAGTCCACGCCCCCACCTTGATCTGGAATGCCGCATCGTAACGATGCATCCCCAGGAAGTTGTTCACGGCCGTCTGCGTGTGGTGCTCCTGCTCCCAGCCCTGGCCCACCTCGATATAATACATCAGGTAGAGAGCCCACAGGTAATAGTAGATATCGACAACCTTCTCGTCCGGGCAACGGAACCAGGGAATCTCCTTGTTGAGCTTCAGGTTCATGGAGTCCGTCTTCTCCGCCAGGCATGCCCGGTAGTTCTGAATAACCTCGCGGGCGCAGGACAGGGCCTTCTGCTGCTCGTCGTGCATCGCCCACGAAACAATCGTTCCCTCCCTGTCGCACGGGACAGAAATGGTATAATGCTGCACGCCCCGCTCGTCCCGCCGGGTGGTGAATGACCGCGAAAAATCCCGCGACGCACTCAGGACCGTGGTCATCCCGGAATAGACACAGGGACCAACCCGCTCAGGGCCTTCAGGGTCAGGACGAGACTTTGCCGTTCCACCTTCTGAGATCACAAGGGCGTTACCCTGTTTCTCAAACCTGATTCCTGCGGATGAGGAAGCGCTGTTCCGATGGTAGAAACTGTGACCGTCAAACTGCAGCGTAAGCGGCCTCGAGGATGTGATGAACGAAGCAGCGGCATCATTTCCCGCAATGAACTTCTCTTCCCGGATTGTAACCCCACCGACTTCATACTCGCAGATCATCCTATCTGGTCGCCAACGCATGCTCTTCGGCCTGGGGTGCCGGTAGCTCTTCCCATCAACAACCACACTTCCGTAAAGCACACGGGTATCCTTGTAGAACTCCCATCCCAGATAATCGTTCCCCCTTCCGGTGTGCTCTGTCCCCGACAACTCACTCTCCAGGAGCCCAACCCCACGGCTCCGCAAGTCGTGATGAAAGGGGTGCGTCAGCCCTATTGTCTCATCTTCAATCAGCTTCCAGCTCGCGTGAAACCCCCCGATGTAATAGGTAACATTCCCGGCCAGGAACCCGTGCTTTCTTCCCTGGATTTCCTGCTCCAGCCGCTCGCAGTAGTCCGTGAAGGCCGGTTCTTCCCCGGCCGCGCCGACATTCTCGATGAAAGAAGGAATCCAGGGCAGAGCCAGGAGGAGAAGGCGCAGGCTGCAGACTGGGCGGGACATCATCTCCATCAGGAATCGAGTGACCAATCTCCACGGTATTCGAGCCGATTCAGAAGTCGGCTGGCCTCCGGGTCACCGGGGACCTCTTCCTTTCTCGAATCCCAGCTGAGAGGCCGCTTGAGAGCATCCGAGACAAAGGAAAGGTGCGTGAGAGGCTTCTCACCATAGACATCCTTTCCGCTGCGGATGGCCTCCAACGCGGCAAGAGCGTGCCAATGATCCGGAATCGCAACCACCACCGCAGCGAGGTCACTCCTCGCGCAGAATGCGCGAAAATCCCGATACGTTGTGCAACCTTCACCCCAGTTCTTTTCCGCCAAACGCCGGCCTCGTTCGACATGCTTGGTGTCTGGATCCGCGATGGCCACAAACTGAACCTCATCCCTGCACTGGGAATGAAAATCCCGCATCAGGTCGTAACCCTTCCCAACGGCACCTGCCAGACCGATCGTCACCCGCTCGCTCGGGGCTATTCGGCCATTTCGACCCAGCACGCTTGCCGGAACCACGGTCGGGGCGGCAGCGACAGCCGCACTCCGCATAAAAGAGCGTCTCTTCATGAAATCAAGTAGTTCACGGACCCCACCAGCTCCTGTCGATTGGTCAAGTATTTGAATGTGCGACAGCAATGTTGACCAGCAGCCAGGCGGCTTCCTCTCTCCGCCTTCTCCGCGGGGTTCCTGGCAACAGCCCAGCGAGTCCGGGCCGTTCCGCAGGTGCAGTCGCAATCGGCTGCTTACTTTCGCAGGAACCGCCTCTCTCGCAGATCAACCTGAATCGCCTGCCGGGGTCCCATCGTAAGCACATCCCCCTGCACCTTGAGCCCCCCCGACCTGTCCTTCGGAAAAGATCCAAGGTCGAAGTGATACGAGGAGTCATCGAAGCGATGAACCACAAAGTGATTCCCTGCTCCGTCATCAAGTAAGTTACTTACATAATAGCTGTCTCTTATACACATCTGACGCTGCCGACGATATGCAGT
>CAWWCX010000011.1:0-25288 GCA_963935445.1 uncultured Roseibacillus sp. | reverse complement strand
ACATTCTTATGCTGCTCATGAATGTAGGCGGTGGCGGCAGTCGCGATCACCTCATAGGGATCTCCGGAGCTCCACTGGGTATTCAGTTCTTCCAGGTCCGCCTCGAGGACCTCCTTGTGAATCTGCCGGTTGCTCTGCGGCGGATCCTGGAACTGCCGGTCGATGATGCCAATCTGCGCCAGCCGGGCCTTGATGTCATCGATCGAGGACTTCGTGCTCGGGACCAGGGCGTAGAGTTCGAAGGCCGACCGTTCCATTTCCGCGGCCAAGGCATCTGCAGCCAGTTTCATGAAAACCGGGGCAAACTTGTGCATCTTGAAGGGTTCAAGTTTGATATCCGCCCGGTTCTTGCCCAGGAAATCGACGAGCGCCTGCTCGTTCTGCTTCTCGATCACCGCTTCCACCATCGCCTGAAAGCCCACCATGATTCCCTCGTCAGGCGTGGGGAAAGCCTCCTTGTTGTCGATTGCGATTTCGAGATTCTCAATTCCCGGCGGGATCTGGAAGAGCTTGAAGTGCGCCATGGAGAGATTCACGTAAAAGGCCCCACGCTGGTAGGTGTCGCGCTTGGGGTCACGCTCCTGAAGGAACTTCTTGTACATCTTGATGGCGACCTCCCACTCCTGCGCGCCGATCGCGGCATCACCCCACTTGAGAAGCGACTTCTTGTGGTAGTGGTTGAAACTCCCCTGATTGGCCGCATCGAGCCCTGCACCTCCCGCATTCTTGTTGGGATACTTGGTGTAGCACATCTTGAACGACTCCATGGCCGCCTCCCACTGCTTGAGCTTCAGCTCACAGTAGCCCTTGTGATACCAGAACCATCCGAACTTCGGTCCGAAAAGGGTCTTGGCGCGGGCATCATACGTGGCCACGGCCTTGGCCAGGATGGCGTGGGCCTCGGCCCACTTCTTGGCCCGCATGGCGGTCAGGGAGTTGGACCAGGCGGTGTCAACACCGCCCTGGGCGGCAGCTTCCTGGGGAACACTGGTCAGGGCGACTAGGGCAAGGAGCCCGCACAGAATTCGATTCTTGGTGGATTGAATCATGGCAAAGGGATTTCTAATTGCGATTGATCTTCTCTCAAAAACGGAGTGACCCGGCAAGAACACCAACGTCGGCACCGGGTTTTTCTTAGATCCTGCTCGGCGAATTCATCAGAAAAACGCTGCGAGTGAGCGAGGCAGGAGGGCACCCCCCCTACTTGCTCTGCTCGTCCTGCAGCACAAGATCAGTAAAGGTCACTGTAGTAATGTCGTGCTTCGCGAGATGGTTGAGAACATCAGATACCACCTGCTGCTCAGCTTCTGCTTCGACATAGACCTGAACCAACGGCTTGTTGTTTCCCGCGTTGGCAGCCGCAGCATAAATCTCCAGCCGGGAATCGAGCAGCGGCAGGATCCGCTCCGGCCCCTGCGATTCACGGTCCAGAAGTTCCTGAGCGGCACCGACGTTTGCAAAAATATGCCCTTCGTTGCTGATCTTGATGAAGAAGGGCTGGATATCCGGCTGACTTTCGGAGGGAGCCGCGGACGGCAGCATCATGCTGTTATCCCGCTCCTTCTGCTTGATGGTGGTCGTGACCAGGAAGTAAATGAGAAGCAGGAAACAGATATCAATGAGCGGCGAGATGCTCAGCTCGGGCTTATCTTCCTCGAGATTGGTAACGCGACGATGTCTTGCCATGGGATCGGGGTCTTGGACTCAGACTAACTCTTGCGGGACCACAGGCTGACGAAAATCACTTCATTGACGCCTGCTGCTGCTCCAGCACGAATGGCCCGGCGGACATAGGTGAAATGCACCTTTCCGTCCGCCCGCAGGTGCAGGCGAGGCTTCTGCCCCTTGTCTTCCCAGTATTCCTTCTGCTCCTTGATGAACTTGGTCAGATCGTCGTCATTAGCGAAGACTTCCTTTCCATCGGCCATCCGAAAACGACCCTCGCCGGCAAACTCGTCGCTGTAGACATTGACCACGATACGGCCCATCTTGTCATTCTGCTTCTCCGAGTAGCGCGCAATCGGAACCTGCACCTTCTTGTCCATCTCCACGATGATAAGGGTGGCATTGACGATGAAGAAAATGAGCAGGAGGAAGACCATGTCGATCATGGGCGACATGTCGACCTGCGTGTCGTCATCCTGTTCCCTCTGGGAAGCGCGCAGTTTGTTGGAGGCCATCGTTCGAACTAGTTCGGTTTGCAGGGAGCAAGGACGCTCCCATCCGTCTAGACGGCGATCCCTTCCGGAATCTTAGCCAGATACGCGTCCTGATTGACGGTCTGGATCGAGGCGTTGATCAGTTCCTCGGAGGTGTGGTGAGCCTCGGCCACCAGGTTGTTCAGCCTGTTCTTGAAGTAGAAATAAGCGACCAAGGACGGAATCGCGGTCAGCAGTCCCCAGAAGGTGGTCAGGAGCGCGATCTGGATGTCGCCGGCCAGCTCAGCAGGCTCAGCCGCCCCGGTGGCACTCAGGACTCCGAATGCGTTGACCATGCCATAGACTGTCCCAAACAGTCCGAGCATCGGTGCGGCCTGAGCGATCAACGCAATGTAGTTGATCCAGACCATGTTCTTGCGGCTCTCATTGATCGTAAAGTCCGCCACTGCGTCCTCGACTCCATCCCGCCCAAGGTCCTCCGGTTTGGTGGCATCGATATTGGGCAGAGAGTAAGCGAGCATCCGCCCGAGGTAACTCGGGTGGGAAGCCGACAGCTCGATCGCAGAGCGCACACGGCAGTTCATCATGTGATCGAGCAGGGCGGCCTTCAAATCATCCGGACAAAACTTCGGCTTGGTCAGGTTGATGAAATTGAAAACACTCAGAGCCAGCAGCGCGATAATGGCGAGGCCGATCAACATCATTGGCCAGCCACCATCGAGAACCCACTTTTTGAGGGCGTTCGATTCTCCATCTGCAGCCAGCAGGGAGGGCGCCGAGACAAAAAGAGCAGCGAGTGTGAGAGAAAAAACGCGGGGCAGACGTTTTGCAGATGTGTAGGTCATGGTTGAATCCGGATTCGTTGAACGAGGCGGTAAGCGTAGGTAAGGGGGGGGCCGAGATTCTGTAAGGAGAAGGGGGCGAGTAAAGACTGCTTTTGAAAAATTTTCTCTTGCTTCACCGAGCAGCACCCCTCCGTGCAGAATCCAACGCTCCGGGCACAAAGTCCTTAGGTTCATCATGTCAGAGATCCCCCGAATGAGGGTATTGCGCGAGCGGAAACACCCATCACCCCTCCTTTTCAGGGGCAGCTTCCCGACGGGAGCTTTTCCGCAGGCGGATGCGGGCATCCCGCCGGGAGTTCTGGCGCTCAGCGCCGGTTCACGCCTTCTTCGTCATTACCGGGGACTTCCTCTTCGGAAAGAGGCTCCGGCAGATTTCACATTTCGTCCCATCACATCCGCGAGCGCTACAATGTTCCCGGCCATAGAAAATGATCTGCAGGTGTAGTTTGTTCCAGCTGTCCTCGGGAAAGAGCTTTTTGAGCGAACGCTCGGTATCCGCCACGTTCTTCCCGCTGGCCAGTTTCCAGCGCTGGGCCAGGCGATGAATATGCGTGTCGACCGGGAATGCTGGCACACCGAAGGCCTGCGCGATGACGACCGAGGCCGTCTTATGCCCGACCCCGGGTAACTCCTCAAGGGCTTCCAGAGAGGCTGGAACCCTTCCCCCGTGATGCTCTACGAGAAGCCGGGAAAGATCCGCGATTGCCTGCGCCTTGCGGGGAGCCAGCCCACAGGGCCGGATCACCTGCTCAATCCGGGAAACTGGAATCTTCTGCATGCTCTGAGGCGTATCCGCGAGGGCGAACAGCCCGGGAGTGACCCGGTTGACGCGCTCGTCGGTGCACTGGGCAGAGAGCAGGACCGCGACAAGCAGGGTAAAAGGGTCCCTGTGGTCCAGAGGGATCGGCGTCTCGGGGTAGAGTTCCTCAAGCCGCCGATGAACAAATTCAGCGCGTTCGGCCTTGGTCATGAGGACCGGTCAAAGAGCCGTGCGCCCTTCTTCGGACTCGTCGCCCAAGACAACCTGCCCGCTGTTGATCTTCGCCATGACGGCGTAATACATCTGCGCACAGTGACTATATTTCGTCCGCCCTCGCAAAAGGTTGGCCGTCCGCTCCCAGGATCCCCACTTGATGACGTTGATCTCAGCATCGCGGGTCGCCCACTTCCGCATCAGGCGCAGGTTGGGATGATAGATGTCTATGGTGTTGGTCCCAACCAGGGCGGAGCCATAATCCTCGACCACGTAGACATGGGGCAGGCCCTTGATCCGGAAGGTGGTTCCCACCGGGTAGCGGGACCAGTCCGCCGCTGCACTCCGCACCCGGCCATACTTCAGAACCGTGCCCAGCGCGCTGAGACTGCCCACCGCGCCCGGCTCGTTTTCCGCGCAGGAGTAGGCGGTGGTTCTCACGAACCGGTGACGTATGCTTTCGCTATGGTAGGTCGGGCGACCGTGCTTATCCATGGGCAACGTCGCTGCCGCGGCCCGGACCGCGAGGTCCACCTCTGCCGGCAGGCCGTCCGACCGCCCCTTCCCTGCAGAAAATGCAGCCCATGGGGCCGTTATGGAAAATGCTCGAAACCCCGCTCCCCCGAGTGCTTGGGCCTCGCTCTTGGACAGAAGGCGCGGCTTGCTGGATGGCTGGAAAAAGCTACAGCTGGAGAGGCTTCCCAAGGCAATTGCGGCGACAACTGCATTCACGAGCAGGACTTTCATCAGGACAGATCGGGACAGGCAGGGGGGTCTTGGTATCCAAGAAGGCCGAGCTAAAACCCGGCGACAGTTTTTACTTGGTAATAAGAGCCCGGACAATCCTTTTTTCGCAAAAGCAGCCCTTCTTGCCCGGCTAGAATTGGTTTTCTGCTAATTTGGTCGATTTTCCCGACCTTCGTTGGGGATAACCAGTGTGAATATCTATGCCTCTCCAGCGCACGCAGACAAGCCTCCGAAAACATCTTGCCCCGCCATCTTCCTCTGCACCTCTGAATTCCCCCGGGCTGTTCCCTTTCGCCCCTGCCTACTCTCTCTCCGGCTCGTCCAACAGGTCCCGGATACGCTCCGGGACAAAGGAGGCTTCCGTCGCCTCATCAGCCGCCAGCCTCATCTGCTCACGAAGGATGCGAAGCGAGATGGGAGGGACGTAGTCTTCGAGGCAGATACGCAGCGCTTCCGCCGGCTCCACACCCTTGATCTTCACCTGGCGATAGCACTTCACCGCCAGGGCCTCAGCAGCTCCGGGGGTCAGGAGATCGGGCACGTGCTCTTCCAGCTCGCCATAGGTTTCCGCCGGAATGGAAAGGCCCCTCTTCCGGGCAAGCCCACTGAGAAGGGCGAACCCCTGTGCGGGAGTGGTGGTTGGAAAGAGGGGAATCTTGATATCCACCCGGCCCGGGCGCTTGAGGTCAACCTCGATGAGGTCCGGACGGCTTGAGGCGAGCACCCAGAGGAGGCGCCCCCGGTTATCCGGGTCGGACATTTCTCGAGCGATCATCGAGTAGACCCGGCTTGAGACCCCCGAGTCTCCGCTCGCCGACTGCCGCTGGCCGAGCGCCTGATCAGCCTCATCCACAAAGACGATACAACGCCCCAGAGCGTGCAGGAGGGAGAAAATCTTTTCCAGGTTTGCTTCCGTGCTTCCGACCCAGCGATCCCTGAAATTACGGAGGGTAACGACCGGCACACCGGCCTCTCCCGCCAGACACTCGGCCAGGTAGGTCTTGCCCGTTCCCACCGGCCCGCAGAACAGGTATCCCATTGGCAGCGCCTGCAGCTCATCCTTGCGCCAGAGCGCCAGGTCCTGGCGGAGCCAATCCTTCACGGAATCGAGACCGATTAAATCGTCCAGGCTTCGATCCGGTTCAACGAACTCGATAAGCCCTTCGCAATCCTTCTCCACCAGGGCTTTCTTCAAGTCGCCGAGATCATCGGCATCAAGAGGGCGCTTTTCGTGGTTGCGGCGCTGCAGTAATCCCTCCACGGAACTCAGGCTTGCTCCCGAGAGACGGCGGGCGGGGAGTTCCAGGCCCTCCCCGAAATTCTCCAGCGCCACGGGATAGAGGGCCCGCAAGGCCTCCAGGGCGCCTCCCAGTTCCTCCTCCCCTGGCAGGGGAATCTGCTCGGCACTGCTCCGGGGGTTCCCGGCTACCAGCGGGTGGAGGTTGTTGATATGGTCTGAGAGCAGGAAGGCCGCCTGCTTGTTCTCGTTGAGACGGGCATCGGCCGCCCACGAGCGCAACAACGACGCAACCGCACTCAGATTGTTACTGAAGGCGGTCGGATTGTTCGGAGCCACCAGGTGGGCCTGCCTGACAATGACGGCCACCCGCGGGGCCTCACGCTTGATGGCGCGCAGGTTGCGAAGGTAGACGAGGTAGTGGGTGAGATCCCGGATGGCCGCAAGGGGGTCAGTCGGCGAGGACCGCAGGCGATCGTTTTCTCCGGCAGTCCATTCCGCCACCAGTTCCTTACCCCGCTCAACACGCAACCCAAGGCCCAGCTCGTAGGACAGCACGACCTCGAATTGGGGAAGAAGGACTTCTAACAGGAAATCGTGCAGGCGGCCCAGCCGGGGATGCTCCCCGGGCAGCAGAAAGAGGTCGTTGATGTTTCCGTGCAGGATGAAGCACCCCGCCGTGCCCGCCTCATAGCGCGCGATGACTTCACGGGCCCAGGGAGGCAGTGCAGCCATCGCGTTGCGAAGATTCGGGCCGTGCAACCAACAAGCCTACTCGCTCACCGAGGGCCCCATTGTGCCCTTCGAGCCTTCCTCTTCGTCCTCACCCCCGTCTCCCCCGGGAGCGCTCTCACCGCCCGCCAGCTCAATCCCCTCCGCTGCGGCGAAGTCCGCCAGCGCCAACTCCTCCATGGCGGCCTTCTCGGCCTCGGCCATCTCGACCTCATCCATGTCCATGCTGTCGCGCGCCACGCGAGCCCGACCCGCGGCCTTGGTGCGCTCCTCTTCCACCATCTCCTCGAGACGGTTCAGGGTATCCCCCGACCCCCCGATGGAAGTCACCATCGCGGAAGCCATTTCGTTCAGCTCGGCGCTCGCCTTCTGAACCTCCATGTCATTGATACCACGTGAAACCTTCTCAATCCGCTCCTTGGCTTCCCGAACACTCAAGTCGCGAGCCCGGATCAATTCCTTGTAGCGATTCTCAGCTTCTTCGAACTGGGTCGCCACATCGTCGTGAGACTTGCCGATCTGCTTGAGCTTGAGTGCGAGCTGCCCAGCCGCGGCCCGGTTCCCCGCCTTCAGGTTGGCCGCAGTCTTGGCGCGAAGCTCCTCCTCCTGCTCATCCAGTTTGCGTGCCCGCGACTTGAGATCCTCCACGAGGGCGGCATGGGAGGCCAGGGCGTTGTTGAACTTGGTGGTCTGCTTTCGCAGATTCTCTTTCTCGACCTCCAGCAGGGCCTTCGGGTTCGCCCGCTCCGCCTTGCCAATCAGGCGCAGAAAGAACCCCTTGATGATATTGCCGATCCGCTTGAACATGGTGAGTTGAAGTTAACTCCTTCCAGCATGGGCCTTCTCGCTCAGGGCCGCAAGTACAAGGAAGCGCCCGGATTGGAATACCCCCCAGGCTCCCGCCCGGGCGATGTGCGGTGCTGGTTGGTTGGGGCTTGGAGTCGGCACGGGATCCTGCTTTGCTCCGGTCGTGTCTCTCGCTGCCCCGCTCATCGCCTACCTCAAGCAGCTGGAGCAGAACGGCCAGCAGTTCGTCCGCCTCGATGAAGACGCCAAGGCGGTCCTGCGGGCGTGGCTCCGGGCAGGGCGCAACCGCAGACCCCGTCCAGCCGTTTCACCCGGGTTAGCTGGTCTGCAACCTGCGAGCAAACCCGGGGCGGAGAACGAGTCTCCACCCGGCACGCCCACCCTTCCAGCCCTCCGGGCCGAGGGTTCCACCACCAGCGAAAAGCTCGCTTCCCTCCGCGAGCAGGCCGAGAACTGGGCACCCGCGAGGGCCCTCGGGACCCTCCGGGACACCATGGTGTTCGCAGTCGGGAACCCGGAGGCAGATCTCATGCTCGTAGGTGAGGCCCCCGGGTATGAGGAGGAGCGCCACCGCGAGCCCTTCGTCGGGAGGGCGGGCCAGAAACTCGATCAGATCCTCACTGCGATGGGACTGGCCCGCGAGGCAGTCTACATCTCCAACATCTGCAAGTTTCGGCCTGCTCTCAGGAACCAGACGACCAACAATCGCAAGCCTACCCCGGAGGAAATGGAGTCCTGCCTTCCCTTCGTGCGGGCGGAAATTGAAATCGTGCGGCCCAAATGTATCGTGGCCCTCGGGGGAACAGCTGCGGAAGGGCTCCTCAACTATCAGAACAAGCCCGTTGGCCGCATGCGCGGGAACTGGCATGAGTTCGAGGGGATTCCTCTCCGGGTCACTTACCACCCCTCCTATCTTCTTCACAATGACTCGGCCGTCAGCGAGAAGCGCAAGGTGTGGGATGATATGTTAAGCGTTCTTGAGCTTCTCGGAATGCCGATTACTGAGAAGCAGCGCGGATTTTTCTCGTAAAAACAGGCCGCGGCGAGGCCGCCCGCAAAGGAATAAAAATTCTTGTGCGAATCCCGCGCACTTCATCGTTTCATGCCATTGGTGGGCGGCACTTCTGGCCGTTCGCCCGACCCTTTCTGTTCTTCTTTGCAGTCTCAAGAATCGGTCGAGCCCCGCCGGATTGGTCTCCGGCGGGGCTTCTTCTTTCCTCCAGCCGCAAGGTGGAGTCTCGCGGACCCGGGAACCTCCGGGCTGGGGCATGCCGACGTGCCTCTGATTGACCTTTCCGTTTTCGACTTTAAGACAATCCCATGTCCGAACACCCCTTCCTGGCCGACGAATTCCACATTCGCTGGTCGCAACTCGTCGCTGAGAAAGTAGAAACCGATATCGAGACCGGGATCGCGGAAGCCCGGGAGCGGATCGAGAAGATTTGCTCCATCACGCCCGAGGAGGCCAGTTACGAAAATACCTTTGCCGCGCTGGAACGGGCAACCGAGTCCCTCGGCCGCGGATGGGGGAGACTTCACCACCTCGCCTCCGTTAGAGACAACGAGAAGCAACGCGAGGCCCTGGGCAAGATGCTTCCCGTCGTGACCGCCTTTGAGTCCTCCATCCCCCTGAACTCGAAACTCTGGACTGTCCTCAAGGGCTTTGCCGAGTCCACCGGGGCATCCGGGGTCGACCCCGTCCAGGCCAGGTTTATCGAAGAAACCTGCGCCGACTTTCGCGACGCGGGAGCCGACCTGCCCGAGACCCAGAAGGCCCGGATGGCAGAGCTGGAGAGCGAACTCGCCAAGTTGACAAAGAAGTTTGGCGAAAACGTCCTCGATTCCATCAAGGAGTGGGACCTTGTGATCGAAGACGAAAGCGAACTGGCCGGCCTGCCGGAAAGTGCGATTGCCGCGGCCCTCGCCGACGCACAGGCGAGGGGGCTCGCCTCCGAGGAGAAACCCTGCTGGCGCTTCACGCTGCAGTTCCCCTCTTTCTTCCCCGTTCTCCAGTATGCAGACAGTGATCACTTCCGCCGAAGGGTCCAGGAAGGGCGGGGCACAATCGGCTTCACCGGAGACTACGACAACTCCGAACTCATTTGGAAAATCGTCAAACTGCGACAGGAAAAGGCGGACCTCCTCGGGTTTTCCAACTTTGCCGACCTCCACCTCCAGCGCAGCATGGTGCGCAACGGGGACCGGGCCATCGGCTTCGTAGAGGACCTCCACGACCGTATCGCGGCGGCCTTCAAGCGGGAATGCGAGGAACTGGAGACCTACAAAGCCGAAAAGACCGGAGGCGATCCCGGCCCGCTCCAGCCCTGGGAAGTTTCCTACTGGGCAGAGAAACAGCGCAAGGAGCGCTACGACTTTGACGACGAGGATCTCCGGCCCTACTTCCCGGTCGGGCGGGTGATGGAGGGGCTCTTCGGACTCAGCTCACGACTCTTCGGAGTTACCATCACTCCCCGGGAGAGCGCCTACTACGAACCGGGAACACCCGGTCCTGATGGCTCGATCGAGGTCTGGCATCCTGACGTCAATTTCTACGACCTTCACGACGTGGCCAGCGGGGATCACCTTGGCTCATTCTACGCCGACTGGCACCCCCGTGAATCAAAGCGCCCCGGCGCATGGATGAATTCCCTGCAGACAGGTCTCCCCTCGGAGAACGGCGGCACCCGCCGACCCCACCTCGGTTTGATTACCGGCAACCTCACCAAGCCCATTGGAGACCAACCCGCGCTCCTCACCCACAGCGAGGTGGAGACCATCTTCCACGAATTCGGCCATCTCCTCCACCAACTCCTCAGCGACGTTCCCGTCAAGAGCCTCTCCGGCACCCGCGTTCCCCGCGACTGGGTGGAGCTCCCTTCCCAGATCATGGAGAATTTCTGCTGGGACCGCGAGTCTCTCGACTTCTTCGCCCGGCACTTCGAGACCGACGAACCCATCCCGGAAGAGCTCTTCGAAAAGATGATCGCGGCCCGGAACTATATGAGCGCCACCGCCACCATGCGCCAGCTCTCCCTCGGTAAACTCGACCTCGAGCTCCACATCCGCCCCGCCCGTTACTTGGATCGCGACCTCGATGAAGTGGACCGGGAAGTCCTGGCCGACTACAAGGCCCGGCTCGCCACTCCAACTCCCACGATCGCCCGCCAATTCAACCACCTCTTCGACAGCCCCGAGGGATACGCCGCCGGCTACTACTCCTACAAGTGGTCCGAAGTTCTCGATGCCGACGCCTTCACCCGTTTCCGGCGCGAGGGTGTCCTCAACCCGGATACCGGACAGGCCTTCCGCGAGACAATCCTGAGCAAGGGGAATTCCAGGCCAGTTGACGAACTCTACCGCAACTTCATGGGGCGAGACCCCGAGCTGCAGCCGCTCCTTGACCGCAACGGCCTCGCCTAGTGGCCCCTCCTACTGCTCATCCGCAACAGGGGGCTGGAATTCCTCCGGAAGCCACGAGGTTGCGATCACATCCTTGATTTCCGCCACTGCCCCGGAGCCTTCTTCATCCGAAAACTCGGTCATGTAGGTCAGCTTGAGAAGGGCCATCACGGCATCGTGGCGCTTGAAGCTGACCGGCTCGTTACGCAGGGCGTCCGAGATTCTCCAATCCTCCCCCAGTCCCCGAGCGGCGTAGGCAAGAACCTTCCGTTTCTCGGCGTGGTCGTGAACCATGTAGCTCTGCCACTGTTTCTGATTATAGCCCCCGACATACTTCTCCACGGGATGGACCCACACCCTCATCTCAACAGGGTCCTCGGGCTTTTCCTCGAAGAAGGCCTCCCACGAGAGATCTCCGACTTCCGCGAAGTGTTCCCAGAACACCTTGGGCATCGAGCCTTCGGGCAGGACAATCAGCATGCGCTCCTTTTCTTGCGGCAACTGGATTCCGTAGAGAAACTGCGATTTGCCATCATTCCCGACTACTCGTTGCTTTAAACTCAACTCGTAGGGATCATTTGCAGGCAGGGGCCGGTAATATCGCCTGAATTTATCCTCTACCCCTCCCGACTGCCAGATAAATGGCAGGGCCAGCTCCGCGATCTGGGCGTTGAGGTAGGCCCTTGCCACCGACTCCGCCATCGCCGCCTCCGGGTCGTCCGCCATCAATTTGCCCAAGCTGCTTCCCTGACGCTCAGGCATGGTCAACTCCGTAGTCGGGTTCTTTCCCGTCACCAGGTCTTCCATCCAGAGAATCGTTCCCAGGATCAACGCCATCGCCAGAAACATCGTCACCAGGATGGTTGTCTTGGGGTAGAACTCCATGAGCCAGGAAAACCCTGCGGACCGTTCTTCGGGTCGGGCCCGTTCATCCCAGTCGGCCTGCGTATGCTTTTCCCTCCGGAAATCCCTCACTGCCCTGGCGGCATCCCGTCTTACCAGGACACGCGCATTGACCGGATTCGCCTTGCTGCCTCCGTGGCCGTCTCCATCAGATGCGGGCTCCAGTTGAACGATCTCACCCTCTGGCTCGACGCCAGTCCCATTGCCTGGCACCACAGTCACGCCGTTCGGCTGGCCTTGATCGTACTCTGGACCAACCTTGTCGCCTGCCTCCTCGATACTCTCCTGCTCATCATCAGCCTCCTCCCCGGAAGCCCCCATTCCCACTTCATGCCGACTTAACCGCTCTTCAAGGTGCCCGATGGAATGGGCCAGCGACTCCAAAGCCTTGGCCAGGGCAAGGTCCGGGGCCCCGGCCGCAGCCGGCCCTTCCAACTGCTTCTTGTAACGGCCTACCAGGAGATCTGACTTGCTCGCCACCGACTTCAAATCCACGTGTGTGAACTCCTCGGGCAGGCTCATGCTCACCGGGATGGCCATATGCTCGTCCCCCTTCCGGTAGCGGACCTTCACCTCGCAACCCGGACAGATCTTCTCCAGCTCGGGGGAGAGTTCCTCGAATTCCACTTCCGCACCGCAAGCGGCACATTTCAAGGTGACAGGCATCGACTAAAGGCCGGGGCAATCAGGCAGAGCGGAGTTAGAATACGGGATTTCGTATGAGGCAAGGATTAAGAATGCCGCCCCCGGGTGCGCGGGAATAAGGCGGCGGTTCCCCGAAGCCCCCAGGTCCCCTGGACACGCTCCCGCCTGCGATTCGGACAAGACGCTCCCTGGCTATCTCCTCTCTCTCGTCGGAACGAGCACGACCGGCCCAGCTCCTCCAAACCGTCTGTTCACCGCCTCACTAGCGCACACCGGTGGCCTCGGTAGTCAGGGCGTGGGGCGATGCCTCCGCGCTCGTCGCGACAACCGCCACTTGCTTCTGCACGACTTCTCCAGAGACCGAGGGAGTGCCATACGCCTCGATTGGGACAGACCAGAAGTAGGTCGTGACCAGCCAGGCAAAGATGAGAGTTCCAGCTGACGCTACAAAAAGGCGAATGGTCATAGGTCCTAGAAATGTAAGGGGTGGGCGAAACTTCTATATGTCGACCTCTAAGAAAGCGCAATCTTTTTCAGGTCAGGCGGCTTGCTCTCAAAGGCTTGGTCTCAAGCGCCCCATCATCATAAGTGCTAGAAAACTAGCGGCAAGGAAAAACCATCCAGACTCGTTGAAGGACACTCTCCCCGGGTCTTGCAACCGTTCGAAGGCACGGCCCCAGGTGCCCCCTATTCCCGCCTCAATACACTGGGACTGGAGGTCGTCCCAAAGCGATCAACCGCCCTTACCGCTACCGCTTCTGGCGAGCCGGACACAGTCACCGCCCGCTGTCCACTGGAGCAAATCGCCACCGTGCTCCAACGGGACCCGAACCGGGCCTGCACCGAATACCTCGACGCAGCAGGCACTCTCGACCAGCGCACCACCGTTCCTCCCCTGTCCCGTCCCGCGCTGACGGCCGGGCTCGAGGGCTCTGCCCTGCTCGACCATGGCATCGGAGGCACCAGGGCCGGGTATGTATATGTGCTCCTCGCGAGGGCACCCGTCACGCCACCGCGATCCTGCAAAAGCGCCTTGGCGCTCCAGTGCAGGTGACCCACGTAGTTCTTGCCAATAGTCCGGGAGAGCTTGATCTGATTGATGATCTCACTGGCCGGGCGACCAGGATCCTCACTCGACTTGATGCGGGATGTCGCAATCCCCGGCCAGACCGGCCGTTGGCCCTGACCCCGCCACCAGTTCAACAGGAGACTGTAGCTCTGGGGGCCCTTGATACGCCAGTAAAGCTGTGGCGCAAGATAGTCGCACCATCCCGAGGCCAGCCACTTGCGGGAATCCGCCGCCAGATGCTCGTAGGCGTTGATTCCTGCAGTCGTCCCCCGGGGAATTCCCGGCTTCCAGATTCCGAAGGGGCTGATGCCCACCCTTACCCACGGCTTGCTGCTCTTCACCTTTGAATACATCGCCTGCACAAAGGTGTTCACGTAGCTACGGCGCTGGGAGGGACTCTTCCCGTCGGGAAAGATGGGCGTTGGCCGCCCCTTCACGACAGTCGGATACGGATAGAAATAGTCATCGATGTGGACTCCATCCACGTCGTAACGCCGCACGACATCCAGAATCACATCGAGCGCGCGCTGCCGCGTGAAGCTACTCCCGGGGTCCATCCACTTGTGGACCTTGAAGTCGCGGATGATGGAGGGATGCGTTCGAGAAACATGATTGGAGGACACGCGATGGTCCTTGTGCGGCACTGCCCGGAAGGGGTTGAACCAAGCGTGCACCTCGAGATTCCGGGCGTGCGCCTCCTGGATGCAGTACGCGAGGGGATCGTAGCCCGGGCTCTTCCCCATCGTTCCCGTGAGCCAGGGGGACCAGGGTTCGATACTGGAGCGATAAAGCGCATCGGCCTGCGGCCGCACCTGAAAGATAACGGCGTTCATCCGAAGGGACGCCATCCTGTCAAGGATGCGACGCAGCTCAGCCTGCTGCGTAGACGCTCCAAGCCCCTTCCGACTCGGCCAGTCGATATTGTAGACGCAGGCTACCCACGCCGCCCTGAATTCGCGGGCGGGGGACGGGACCTTCTCCCGGCTCGCAACATAGTTCTGGGCCTGGGCCAACAACCCGAGTCCCAACCATAGCGCGAACAACCGGAGCATCCTGAATCTGACAATTTCAGATTTCCTAACCAAATCCAAGGTGATTCGGCGGCTCCGGCACGTCCCGGGTCAAAGGCGTCAAGGGGAGCTTCCCCTCTTCCCGCAGGTCACCAGTTCAGCTTCTGCAAGCTCTTCGGCAGGAACTTGCCGTTCTTGCGAATGAGCTTCCCGTCAAACCAGATCTCACCCCCTCCATAATCGCTGCGCTGGATGCTCACCATGTCCCAGTGGATCTTCGACTTGTTGCCGTTGCTCGCCTCGTCGTAGGCCTGACCGGGCGTAAAGTGGAAGGAGCCCGCGATTTTCTCGTCGAAGAGAATATCCCTCATCGGCTCCCGGATCTCCGGGTTGAAACCCAGCGCAAACTCTCCCACATGGCGCGCCCCCACATCGGCATCGAGGATCTTGTTGATCTCCTTGGTCTTCCCATCTGCCTGCGCCTTCACAATCCTGCCCTTTTCAAATTCGAGCACGATTCCGTCAAAGGGAATCCCATTGTAAATCGTCCCCGCGTTGTGGCTGATCACACCATTTACCGAGTCACGGACCGGCGCTGTGAAGCACTCCCCGTCGGGAATATTGCACTCCCCTCCACAGGGAATCGCGGGGATCCCCTTGATTGAAAACTCAAGGTCCGTTCCCGGACCCTTGATCTCTACGCGGTCCGTCTTGGTCATCAGACGGCCCAAGGCGTTCATCGCAGGCTTGAGCGCCTTGTAATCGAGAAGACAGACCCGAAAGTAGAAATCCTCGAAAGCCTCCGTGCTCATCCCCGCCTGCTGGGCCATCGCTGGATGGGGCCAACGCAATACACACCACCTGGTCTTCTCAACCCGGTGCCGCAGCACCTTCCGGGTATGGCTCTGGGCCAGGTCCATGCGTTCGGCCGGAACATCACTGCACTCTGCAATATTATGCGACCCACGCACCGCGATATACGCATCCATATCGCGCATTTCAGCCATCCGGTGCCTCGCGATGAGGCGAAACTGCTCGTCAGTTGCTCCCCGCAGAAGCTCCCTCGACACCCGTAGCGAGTTCAGTGTTACGAGAGGAATCGCTCCCCGGCTCCGAGCCTCTCGCACGAGGGCGATCCCAACATCTTCCGGGACATCATACAGGTCGATGAGGACCTTCTCCCCACGCTTCAGGTTGGTCGAGTAACGCACCAGCTGTCGCGCCAACTGGTCGATCCGGGGGTCGTGCATTGTGGCTCAGGAGGGAAGAGCTTTAAACAAACCTACTCGTGACGCCACCGCTGGTAGGAAGGCGCCGCGGTCTTGCCCTTCTCATCGGGATTGTCCTCGAGGTTCGGGTTGTTGGAATCCAGACGCCTGCCCAACTGGGAGTCATCAAAGGCACCTCCTCCCGCTTTCCGGTCCTCAACCGTCTCACAGGACATCAGCCCAACCCCGCAGGTGGCACTCAACAGCAGAAAAAACGCACGTTTCAAAGCGGGCTGACTATGGCCCTGTGCCGGGAAGGGGGCAAGTGAAAGCGCCGTCATGAAATAAATCAGTTCACAAACGAGCGCCCTGCCAGCTGATGGAACCCTCCCCCGACCTTCTGCTTTTCAAGCCCCTCCCGAGCACTTAGCCTCCCGCCGTGATCCGCCTCGGCATCCTAGGCTCCGGCTCCGGCTCCAACATGCAGGCCATTCTGGAAGCCATCACCGAGGGGCGTCTGGAGGCCGAAATCGTTCTTGTGCTGAGTGACATCCCGGACGCCTTCATCCTCGAGCGGGCCCGGCGGGCGAATCTTCCCCATGGCCTCATCAACTGCCGCGGTTTCAGCTCCAAGTTTCCCGAGGAATCCCAGGAAGAAACTACCCGGGCTCTCCGCGAAGCAAACGTCGAACTCGTCTGCCTGGCCGGATTCATGCGCCTCCTGCGAGCTCCCTTGCTGGATGCCTTCGCAGGCCGAATCATCAATATCCATCCCTCGCTCCTCCCTCGCTATCCCGGCCTCCACGCCTGGACACAGGCAGTCGAAGACGGGGCAACCGAGAGTGGTTGCACCGTCCATTTCGTCGATGACGGAATGGATAGTGGGCCCATCATCTCCCAGGCTCCCGTGCCTGTCCTGCCCGGCGACACCGCTGAAGCCCTCCACGCCCGCATCCAGGTCGAGGAGCACAGGATCTATCCTGCGGCCATCGCCGAGGTCGCCGCCCGACTCCAGCAGGGTTGACCGCCCGGTCCTAAAAAATCCCAATACCCCGGCTGGTCGCCCGTTTATCGCGGGAGAACCCAAGCAACGCTCCGGCAGATTTCCATTTTCCACCCCCGCATTAGCGAGTAATTCATTAACTGTGCCTCACGACTCCCTCCAGACCCTCCGTCAACGGCTCAATGAGACAATTCTGGGCTCCGAGCAGGCTGCCGACCTGCTCCTGACCGCTCTTCTTGCCCGGGGGCACGCACTCGTGACAGGCCCGCCCGGGATCGGCAAGACTTCCCTCGCCTCCACTCTCGCCGCTTCAGTTGGGGGGTCCTTCAAGCGCCTGCAGTTCACCCCGGATTTACTCCCCTCCGACATTATCGGCTACAACCTCTATCGTCAGCAGAATGGGGACTTCGATTTTGTCTCCGGACCCGTCTTCTCCAATCTCCTGCTTGCTGACGAGATCAATCGTGCCTCCCCCCGCACCCAGTCCGCGCTCCTTGAGTCCATGAACGAGCGACAGGTTTCCATCGATGGAGAGACCAGACAGCTTCCGGACCCCTTCCTGGTCGTCGCCACCCAGAACGACACCTCTTCCACCGGGACCTTCCCCCTTCCCGAGCCTCAACTGGACCGCTTTCTGCTCTCCATTCCAATGGCCCTTCCCCCGGAAGACCGCCAGCTCGATATTCTCAAGCTTCACGGCGATGGGACTGGATCCGAACAAGAGCTCCCCTGCATTGTTTCCCTCGACGAACTGGTCGCACTCCAGAAACAGGTCACCACCGTCTCCATCACTGAAAACCTGCAGCGCTACCTCCTCGCCCTCTGCCAGTCTACCCGGTCCCTGGTGGGTCAGGAACACACCGTCTCCGTCCGCGGAACCCTCTCTCTCCAGTCTGCCGCCCGGGCATACGCCCTGCTCGACGGAAGGAGCGCCGTGCACCCCGATCACGTACAGGCCGTCTTTCCGCATGTCCTGCGCCATCGCCTCCTGACTGAGGAGGCACTCGACCCCGAACCCATTCTCGAAGGCGCCCTGAGCCAGACCCCGGTTCCGTAGCCTGCTCAAGACCAGCCCTGGGAGCCGTCCCTGCGGTTCTTCCGATTCCAAATACTGAAGGCCTTTCGAAATGCTCACAGCCCGCGGTGCGATTCTCCTCGGCGCCTCTCTGGCGCTCTCCGCGCTCGGGTTCATGCGAACGGATGGTATCCTGATCACCCTGGGAGGAAGCGGCATCCTCCTCCTCGCCGGAGCCTGGCTGTCCTCCCGCCTGAACCTAAAGAAACTCCGCCTCAGCCTGCGCGCCCCGACCCGGGTCTACGCCGACAGGGAATTCGACCTTCGCATTCTTCTACACAATGAAAGGAGCCTCCTCGATGCCTTCGGAATCAAGATCGAACTCCGGCTCTCCGGCCAGCTCGACATCCACACCTTTGCTCCCTGGACTGCCGCGAAATCTATTTCCGAGGTACGCTTGCGCGGTGCCATCGCGGGAAGAAGCTGCCTTGCGGAACACGCCTACACAATGGAAACGACCATGCCTCTCGGGCTCTTCCTCGCGAAAGCTTCTGGGACCGTCACCCAGGAGATCCTCGTTTTCCCGCGTCCCCTCACCCCCCGCGAGCTTTTCACCCGGGGGGCCCTTCACGATGCGTCCCTCCTTCCCGGTACCACCCCGGGAAACGCCCCCGGAGAGCTGCGGGGCATCCGACCCTGGCAACCGGCCGACCCCGCCAAACACATCCACTGGCCAGCCTCTGCCCGCTCCCTGAGCCGCTGCCGGGGTCTGCGCGTCCGTGAGAATGACCCCCCCGGGTTCTATCCTCGGCACTGCACCGTTCTCTTCCACTCCTTTGGCACGTCCGGAAAACTCATCCGGGCCGACCGCTTCGAATGGGCCCTCTCCCTCGTTTGCGGCACGCTGCGCTACCTGCGTGAGCACGGCATTCCAACCACGTTCGTTGCCGACTTCAATGACTGGCAACCCCTGACCGTCGCCTCCCGCACCGGCTTCGGAAACCTCCTCGTCTCCCTCGCCCGGGCCGAACGACGTCAGGACACCGAGGCCCACGATCTCGCCCCCGTCCTCGAGCAGGTCCCTGACGATCACTCCCTCATCCTCCTCTCAGATATGCCTCCCGATGCCTGGGAGAGCACACTCTCGGGCCGCCTGGCTCTCCTCATCGATATTCGCCAGCACCGTTACGGCTCCAAAAAACTCCAGACCGCCAACCCGTCGAGCAATCCAGACAACGCTGGATCCCTCCTGCGTCCAGACACCGCATCCGAAGACACCACACACCGACTGAGACCGGTTTGACCCTCAGCGCCGGCGCCCTGCCCGGTATGGAATAAACATGCGCAGTATCTTCCTCACTCTTACCATTGCAACCGCCTACGCCCTGCTGCGAGGTTGGCCGGAGGAGCTGCACCCTGTCCTGCGCTCCTGCTTCGCCGTCCTGCTCCTCGTCCTGGGATTCGGGCTCTGGCGCAGGCGCGAACGGCCCCGCTGCAGCATGGCCCGCGCGATTCGCGCACCCCACTGGCCGGACTACCTGGCCATCGGGCTGGGCGTGCTGGGTATCGAATGCCTCTTCCTCTTCTTCTTCAGTGTCGTGCCCCATCATGCGGAAAACGTGTCGGAACTCGTGGTCGAGACACTTTTCCCTCGCCGAGCCATGGAGCGCCAAACCACCCGGCAGGACGAGGCGGGCTCCCACGGAACTACCATCTCGGGCAATTGGCTCTGGGACTCGCAGGGGCGCCGCCAGCTCCCTCTCAGCAGTGACGCGCGGCCCTCGAACAAGCCTGAGATTTTCTTCCGGCCAACCGACGGCACCACATCCTCTCACCTTCTTCGCAGCCGAGCCTATCTTCGTGCCTTCGCTCTCGAAAAGTTCGACTCTTCAACCTGGTCCCCGGTAGGGATGGCCCCCGACACCCTCCTTCCTGATGAACGAGGGTTCATCAATCTGGCACAGCCTGAGGGCCGCCCGGGCCCCCTCCTCCAGGGCGAGGTCATTCAACCTGCGAACCCCGGTGGTGAGGATGTCTTCACCGCGCCGCAGGGAGCCACGCGCGGAAAGGTCGAGCAATTGCGCCACGTCGACCCGGGAATTTATCGCCTCAACCCCGCCGCCGAGCCAAGACGCGGCTACACCTACGAGGTCGCCTCCAGAACCGTTACCCTGACCGGCCTGCTGGAGTCCGGCGTTCTGGAGGAGTTCCGCTTTCCCTCCCTTCCCTCCGAATCCCACCTCCTCGAACTGCCCACCGACGAAGCCCTGCGAGACGAAATCATCAACCTTTCCAGCAAGACCCAGCGCGACGCGGCCTCCCGTCTCGTCGGGTTGCGCAGGCTCCTGTGGAAGAACTACGAATACTCCCTCGAAATCGCGAACCCCGGCGGGATTGACCCTCTCCTGAATTTCATGCGAGACGAAAAAAGGGGGCACTGCGAGTTCTTCGCAACCGCGGGGGCTCTGCTCTGCCGTGCACTCAACATTCCCTCCCGCGTTGCCTACGGCTGGAGCGGCGGCAAGTGGTATTCCGGCCCCGGATACTTCATGTTCCGGGCCAGGGAAGCTCACGCGTGGACCGAGATTTACCTGGAAGACATCGGCTGGGTTGTCTTCGACACCACCCCTCCCGGTTCGCGCACCCGGGTCGACATCGCAACCGCCGAGGAAGAACTCCCGATCGACGAAGACGAGCAATCGCCTTTTGCGTCCCCCCGTCTGTCCCGCCCTGCCTTCGGCCTTTCGTTTGACTCGGGCTCTCTCTGGCTCCTCCTCGCCCTTGGGGCGGGACTCTTGCTCGTTCCTCTTTCCTTCATCATCCTGCGTTTCCGCCGCAAGCCCACCGGCGTTCCGGGTGCCACCTCGGCGAATCTCCTGCCGGAGCCTCCCGGTTATCTCGACCGCTTCAAGCTAGCCTGCGCACGGAAGGGGCAACCCATGCCTGCTGGACGCACCCTCAGGCAGCAACTGGCAACTCTCGCCGCGGAACGCTGCAGTCCCCCCTTTGCAGATGATCTTCTGAACTACCACTACGCGGTCACCTACGGCAATGAGCGCCCCAGCAGGCTTCGCGAGTCCGCCCTCCTGCGGGCGATCAAACGCTGGATCTGAGCATTCCGCATGAACTGATCCCAATCTCCAGCTGTACAATCCGAAGCCAGAACCGCACCCGCTACTTCGGCTGGGTAATGTGGGGTGGGCGGAGGTAAGCGGGCTCCGGAGCTCTCCCTCTCAGCTCCCTCCGCTCCTCTTCGCTGCGCTGGCTCCAAGCATCCAGCAGCAGGCCTGCCGAGGGCACCTCCTTGCTGATCTCAAGCCCCGGCAGGTGGAGACGGGCCGGATCTTCCAGGCTCACCAGGGCCATGCCTGATTCCAAGGCCTCCTCCGCACGGGCGCTGAATTTCCCGTGATCCAGTAAGTCAGGGTCCCCAGACAGCTTGCCCTCTCGAATTTCCAGCGTGAAGAACACCCCTCGCCGGGCGTCCCCCAGAACGAGACAGGGCTCCCCCGCCCTCGCGAGGGCAAGGGCCTCCGGGGAAGGGAGGCCGACAACCGGGCACTGGTGCACAATGGCAATCCCCTGGCCCGCCGCTATTCCAACCCGCGCCCCGTTATAGCTTCCCGGGCCCGTGCCAATCAGAATCAGCTCCACCGCCTCACCATCCAACTGATTCAGAGCGTTCTGCAACGGCACCATCAGGACCTCCGAGGGCCTCCTTCCCAGCTCAAACTCTTCCTCAAAGAGCGCCTCCCCCGCTCGCCCCAGCGCCACCGAACCACGCGCCGCACTCGTCTCAATCGCAATTTGGTAGCCCTGCCCCACACCCGGATCCTAGGGCCCGGCATCGCAGCTCCAATCAAGAAACTTCCCCATCGGAAATCTTAAGCGATTCCCACTTGCACAGCACTCTTCAGCCCGCTTCCTTCTCGGGGCGCATAAACTCCCGGGGAGTCTTCTCCACCGCGCACATCCTCACCTGACTGATCAACATGTCCGATTACGCCAAAGGCCTCGAAGGTGTCACTGCAAACGAATCCGTCCTCTCCAACGTCGAAGGGCTCGACGGCCGCCTGTCCTATCTCGGATACCACATCGATGACCTCGTCGAACACTGCTGCTACGAGGAAGTGGTCTATCTTCTCCATCACCGCAAACTCCCCACCCAGGCCGAACTCGACTCCTTCAAGAGCGACCTCGCCAGCCGTCGGGCAATCCCCCAGGGGGTGATCGACTTCCTTCAGGCAGCTCCACGGGATGCAGGCCCCATGGACGTCCTCCGCACCGCTGTCTCCATGCTGGGGCTCCATGACAAGCGCGCCAAGATCGGCGAACCCGATCATCAGGCCAATCGAGAGGTCGCCATGTCGCTGTGCGCACAGGTGGGCACCATTGTCGCCTACTACCACCGCGCCCGTCAGGGCCTCGATCTCCCCCCCGTGCGTGAAGACCTCTCCGAAGCGGGTCACTTCATCTACCTGTCGACCGGGCAGGAGCCCGGGGAGCAGGCGACCAAGACCCTCGACATCGCTTACACCCTGCATGCCGACCACGGCATGAATGCGTCCACCTTCTCTTCGCGGGTGACCATCGCAACCCTCTCCGACTTCTACTCCGCAATCACCTCGGCGATTGGCACGCTCAAGGGCCCGCTCCACGGCGGAGCCAACGAGGGAGTGATCAGGATGCTCGAGGAAATCGGTGAGGTCGAAAAGGTCGACGCCTACATCGAGGATGCACTGGCCAGTAAACGCAAGATCATGGGTATCGGCCACCGCATCTACAAGGTGCTTGATCCACGTGCACCCCACCTCAAGCGCATGGCGCGCAAGCTCACCGAGGAGCTCGGGGAACCCAAGTGGATTGAAATGTCCGAGCGCATCGCACACCTGATGGAGGAAAAGAAAGGGCTCAACGCCAACGTCGATTTCTATTCCGCAACCGTCTACTACTCCCTCGGCCTGCCGACCGATCTCTTCACCCCCATCTTTGCCATCGCCCGCACCAGCGGGTGGACCGCCCAGGTCCTTGAGCAACTCGAGGACAACCGGCTCTACCGCCCTCTGACGAAGTACGTCGGCCCCCAGGAGCTCAGCCCCGTGCCGCCCATCGCGTCCCGCTAGACGACCTCCCGGAAGGAACCGCTCTCCTTGCGCTCCTATGCGACTTTCATGGTCAGCATTCGAAGCCCTGCGAGCACAAGCAGTATACCAAAGATCCGCGTCAGGTTCTGGTTACTCATCTCTTTCATCAGGTCCGTCCCATACCAGGCGGCCACTGCGGCCCCTGCCGCCGTACAGGCAACAAGCTTCCAATCAATGAACCCACTCTTGGTGGCAATGTGATTGGCCGTCCCTGCGGCCGCCGTCACCACCACCACGGCCAGCGAGGTGGCAACCGCATGCTTCTGACCCATCCCCAGGATCAGGCCGAAGGCAGGCACCATCAAGATCCCTCCTCCCACACCGCACAGGGCCCCGATCAAGCCTGCCGCTACTCCCACCAGTAAGCCAATCAACAAGAGTTTCATGCGGTCCAGAGCAACACGAAGAATGCGTTAATCAAGAACGCAATCAGCTCTCCACCCGCCGTCCTCAGGCACTCTTCCGGCTCGTCTTCGCTCTCATGCAGAGACTGGCCACCAACCGGTGGAGCACCATCCGGTGATCCAGCGATGTCGTCACGAGAGCCCTGTCAGCCTGCAGAACCGCCTCCATGGCCCGGCGCATCTCGGTTGTCGTAAACTGACTCGCCTTCTTGGCCGCGAAAAACAGTCCCCACGCGTTGACCTTGCCTGCCTTGGTCCTCGGCAGCCATGCCCGCTCCCCCTCGGGAAGCCGGTTGAGAGCTCCCGCGAAACTCTGACCATGACCGACGGGCAGGTCCGGGTGAGCGTCCATGAGCACGCGGACCATGAAAAGATTTCGTATCGTGGGGATGATTGCCGCCCTCATGAGGCCAATGGCACTTTCCCCTTTCTCAAGCTGCGCGTCCACCAGCTCCACCGCGCGATCAGCATCCCGCCGTTCGAGGGCCCGGCCGATCTCAAAGACCACGCCCTTGCGACTGAGGGGAACCAGCAGGCGGACATCATCCAGCTCCACGGTGCGCCGTTCTCCCAGGTAGAGGTGGAGCTTCTCCAATTCGTTTCCGATTTGACGAGTTTCCTCCCCTGCCATCTGCACGAACAGCTCAAGCGCCTCATGCGAGAAGGCCAATCCCAGGTCCTTCGCACGAGTTGTCACCATGAGGGCCACTTCGTCTTCCCAGCCATCCTTGTTCACGTCGATCTTGTCGAAGACCGCCACTTCCGCATTCTTCTGCAGCCACTTGTAGAAGGCCCGCCGCTTGTCAATCGCACTGGCACTGACAAGGAGCGTCACCTCCTCGGCGATTCCCGCCCTGAGCACCTCCAGCAGGTCCTCTACTCCCTGCTTGGCCCGCACCGCACCGCCCGTGCGGTCGTCCGAAAGAAAGCTGGCGGCCTTCAGCCAGACCACCTTGTCCGCTCCAAAAAACCCGATCGTCTGCAATGCTTCGATCGTCCTCGCGCAGGCCTGATAGGCCTCTTCAGAGTTCGCCACCACCCCTTCAACAACATCATTGGTAAACTCCGCGGCGTCTCCCTCGGGCTTGAGGTCATTGAACAGCGCCAGCGCCTCCTCGGAGACCCTTCCTTCATCCGTGCCAATCACCGCATGCACCGCCCCCGGCATGTTTCACCCCTATCGTTCCCGCCCGCTACGGGCAAGCCTGCTCTCCGCTGTCGGGTCGGCTTTTCCCTCCCTGCGCACCACCGAGCTCCGCCTTCCGGGCCCGCGCCTCCCGGAAAAAGCTCTGCAAAAGGCCTACGCACTCGTCTTCCATCACGCCCCCCGTCACGTCACACTGGTGATTGAGCGGCGGGTTCGATTGCAGCAGGTTGATCCAACCCCCGGCCGCTCCGCCCCTCAGGTCCGGGCATCCGTAGACCACCCGTATGGGGCGGCAATGCACAATCGCACCGGCGCACATCGGACAGGGCTCCTTCGTCACATAAAGCGTACACCCCTCCAGTCGCCAGTCCTCCAACACGTTCTGTGCGGCTGTAAGCGCGAGCATCTCGGCATGGGCCGTGGCATCCCGCAGGGTCTCCACCTGATTCCAGGCCCGCGCGATCACCTGTGAATCGCGCACCACAACCGCTCCAATGGGAACCTCCGCAGCCGCATAGGCCCTCCGGGCTTCCCGCAGCGCCTGCCCCATGAAGAAGGTGTCGCTGGTCAGGTCGATGATGGAGTCCTCGCTCACAGGCCAAGGCAAGCATAAGTAGCCGGCCATCCAAACCCTCAATTCCACGATCCGGAACGTGAATTGATCCATGGTCCTCGCCGTGATATCGCAAATCATGCGGTTGCCTGTCCTCCTCCTCCTGCTTGTTCCCTCCCTTGCATCGGGCGACGGTCAGAAGCCCCTCCTCCCCGGGAACCCCTCTCTCAAGCCTGCCCCTAGTTCACTCGAAAAGAGCACATTCGCCGAACGTTGGCGCGTCCGCGC